>JASEFK010000001.1:171532-269009 GCA_030019255.1 Actinomycetota bacterium | reverse complement strand
TGGGAAGGATAAGCCTTTTCTTACCGGATGCGGTAGCCTACGGCGGGGGGCGCGCTTGTCCGTGGTTCCCCGCCGCGAAGTTCCCCTCCACGGACGTGGGAAGGATAAGCCTTTTCTTACCGGATGCGGTAGCCTACGGCGGGGGGCGCGCTTATAATATTTAGGGTTAAGAACGGGACCGAGCGTAAAGGACAGGGATAGGCATGGAAAAGTACGCGACGGAAAAGATCCGCAACGTGGGCCTCTTCGGCCACAACGACTCCGGGAAGACCTCGCTCGCCGAGGCCGTCCTCTTCAACGCCGGGGTGATCAAGCGCCTGGGCAAGGTGGACGAGGGCAACACGGTGAGCGATTTCGACCCCGACGAACAGAAGCGCGGGATATCGGTCAAGGCCACCCCCCTGACCTTCGAATGGAAGGGGTACAAGATAAACCTCATGGACACCCCGGGCTTCGCCGATTTCATCGGCGAGGTGGTCTCCACCCTCCGGGTTATAGACGGAGCCGTCTTCGTCATCTCCGCCGTCGCCGGTGTGGAGGTCCAGACGGAGATAATCTGGAAGATGGCCGACGAGTACGGGTACCCGCGCATCGTTTTCGTGAACAAGATGGACCGGGAGAATGCCAGTTTCCAGCGCTGCCTGGACCAGCTGACCGAGCTCTACGGTTCCCGCGTGGTCCCCTTCCAGCTGCCCATCGGTGAGGAACACCAGTTCCGCGGGGTGGTGGACCTCATCGCCAACAAGGCCTATGTTTACGGCGAGGGAGGGAAAGCGGAGGAAACGGAGATACCTCCGGAGATGGCCGAACATGTGCAGTCGGCCCGGGAGAAGGTCATCGAGGGGGCGGCGGAAGCCAGCGACGCCCTGATGGAGAAATACCTGGAGGGCGAGGAGCTCGATGAGAAGGAAGTCCTTGATGCCCTTCTCTCCGGGGTCTTGGAGGGAACCCTGGTGCCGGTCCTTTGCGGGAGCGCCACGCGCAACATCGCCGTGGACCTCCTCACCGCCGCCATGGTCAACACCCTCCCCTCCCCCCTCCGCCTCCAGGAAGTGCGCGGCACCCGCAAGGGAGGGGGCGAGCTGGCCCTCCCGGCCCGCGAGGATGCCCCCCTGGCGTCGCTGGTCTTCAACACCATCTCCGATCCCTACGTGGGAAGGCTTTCCTACTTCCGGGTGTTCTCCGGCACCCTCAAATCCGACAGCACGGTATACAACTCCTCCCGGGACAGGGAGGAGAGGGTGGGGCAGGTCTTCGTGGTGCGGGGGAAGACCCAGATTCCGGTAAAGGAGCTACCCGCCGGCGACATCGGCGGCGTGGCCAAGCTCTCCGATACCTCCACGGGGGACACCCTGTGCGACAAGGACAACCCCATCCTCCTGCCCCCCATCGAGTTCCCCGAACCCATCATGTCCTTGGCCGTGGAACCCGTGAGCAAGGGCGACGAGGACAAGCTCTCCACCGCCCTCTCCCGCCTGGCCGAGGAGGATCCCACCTTCACCGTGCACCGGGACACGGAGGTCAAGCAGACCATCGTCTCCGGCATGGGGGAGATGCACCTGGACATCATGATGGAGCGCATGTCCCGCAAGTTCGGGGTCAACGTGAAAACGGATCTCCCCCGCGTGCCCTACAAGGAGACCATCCGCAAGACGGCACGGGCGGAGGGGAAGCACAAGAAGCAGACCGGAGGGCACGGGCAGTTCGGCATCGCCTGGGTGGAGATAGAACCCCTGGAGAGGGGCGGGGGTTTCGAGTTCGTGGACAAGATAGTGGGAGGCGTGATACCCAAGCAGTTCATCCCCTCGGTGGAGAAGGGCATCCGCAAGGCCATGGAGGAGGGATACCTGGCCGGCTATCCCATCGTCGACCTGCGGGCCACCGTCTACGACGGTAAGTACCACCCGGTGGACTCCTCGGACATCTCCTTCCAGATCGCGGGTTCCCTGGCCCTGAAGAACGCCGTGGCCGAGGCCGACCCCTACCTGCTGGAGCCCATCATGAACGTGGAGATATTGGTCCCCGAGGCCTTCATGGGGGACGTCATGGGCGACCTGAACGCCAAGCGCGGCCGCATCCTGGGCATGGAGGCGGTGGGCGGCCTGCAGCGCATCCGGGCCCAGGTTCCCCTGGCGGAGATGCTCCGTTATTCCATCGACCTGCGCTCCATAACCGGGGGTCGCGGGACCTTCCGCATGGAGCTATCCCATTACGAGGAGGTCCCCTCCCACCTGGCGGCCAAGATCATCGAGGCTGCCAAGCAGGAGCGGGAGAAAAAAGAATAACCTGAGGAACGAAACGTTCCCCTCACCCGTCCTCACTACCCGAAAACGACCGGGAGATTAAGGAATGACCTCCGGGGCCAAGACACGGCAGTTGACCCTCCCGATGCAGGGAGAGGACCGGGCTTTACCGGAGCATACAACCGGGTCGCTTGCGAGGATTCGGCGCGAAGGATCCTATTCTTCGCGCTTCAAAAGGCGTTCAAGGGCTTCCTTCAACCTGGAATAATTTTCCTCCAAGGATTCGGGCATCACCTTGGTCCCTGCAACCACGGGCATGAAGTTGGTATCCCCCTGCCACCTGGGGACCACGTGCATGTGCAGGTGCTCGTCGTAACCGGCCCCGGAGACCTTCCCCAGGTTCATGCCCAGGTTGAACCCCTGGGGTCGCATGGCCTCCTTTATGGTCTCCACGGCCAGGACGGTGAGGCGCATCAGCTCCTCCAGCTCCTCACGGTCCAGGTCCTCCAATTCCCCCACGTGGCGGTAGGGGCTCACCATCAGGTGGCCGGTGTTGTAGGGAAAGAGGTTCATGATGATGAAGCACCTCTCACCCCGCTGAAGGATAAGGGAAGAGCGGTCATCGCCCTCCGCCGGCTTGGTGCAGAAGATGCACTCCCCTTCCCCGTTCTCCTGCGCCATGCGGATGTACTGCATGCGCCAGGGCCTCCACAGGCGCTCCATCAGCTCCCCCATTCCGCCACGGTGACGCGTTCTTCCACCATTTTTCTCAGCCTGTCCGCGAACTCCCGGAGGGGGACCCCGCGCACGTCCCGGCCCGCCCGGTCCCGGACAGATACCGTCTCCCCTTCCACCTCGCGGTCCCCGACCACCAGCGTAAAGGGTATCTTCTGGAGCTGGGCCTTCCTCACCTTCATGCTCACCGTCTCCCGGTCGTCGTCGACCTCCACCCGCATGCCCTCGGCCGCCAGGGCCTCCCGCACCCGGTTCGCGTAATCCAGGTGCCGGTCGGCGATGGGGACCACCACGACCTGCACCGGAGCCAGCCATGGCGGAAGCTCCCCCGCGTAGTGCTCGAGGAGAACCCCGTAGAACCTCTCGATCCCGGCCAGCACCACGCGGTGGATGACCACCGGGCGGTGGGGACGATTATCCTGCCCTGTGTAGTGGAGGTCGAACCGCTCCGGGAGGTTGAAATCCGCCTGCACCGTAGGCCCCTGCCACGACCTCCCGATGGCATCCTTGAGCTTAACGTCGATCTTGGGGCCGTAAAAAACCCCCTCCCCCGGGTCCACCTGGAAGGGGATGCCCATCTCCTGCAAGGAGTCGCGCAAGGCGGAGGTGGCCTTCTCCCAGAGCTCGTCGCTCCCCACCGACTTCTCCGGGCGGGTGCTCAGGAAGACTTCGAACTCGCGGAAGCCGAAGGTGCGCAGGGAATGGAAGGCGAACTCCAGACATTCCTCCACCTGTTCCCGCAGCTGGTCCTCGCGGCAGAAGATATGGGCGTCATCCTGGGTGAAACCCCTCACCCGCATGAGGCCGTGCAGCACCCCGGACCTCTCGTGGCGGTACACCGTCCCCAGCTCGAAGAATTTCAGGGGCAGTTCCCGGTAGGAACGGGGCCGGGTCTTGTATATCAGCACGTGGCCAGGGCAGTTCATGGGCTTGACCACGTATTCCATACCTTCCTTCTCGAAGACGTACATGTTCTCCCGGTAGTAGTCCATGTGCCCGGACTCGTGCCACAGGCGGCCGCGGAAAAGGTGGGGGGTGACGACCATCTGGTAGCCCCTTTTCCGATGCTCCTCCTTGAGGAAATCTTCGATGATGCCCCGCAAGACCGCGCCGCGGGGATGGTAGAAGACCACTCCCGGGCCCGCTTCCTCGTGGAAGCTGAAGAGGTCCAGCTCCCTTCCCAGCCTGCGGTGGTCCCTCCTCTCCGCCTCCTTCAGGAAGTCGAGGTAGGCGACCAGCTCCTCCTCCCGGTCGAAGGCCGTCCCGTAGATGCGCTGGAGCATGGGGCGCGTCTCGTCCCCCTTCCAGTAAGCCCCGGCCAGGCTCAGGAGCTTGAAGTGCCGCAGCCGACCGGTGGAGGGGAGGTGAGGACCCCGGCAGAGGTCCACGAAATCCCCCTGGCGGTAGAGGGTAACCTCCTCCTCGGGGATCTCCTTCAGCAGCTCCACCTTGTAGTCCTGGCCCAGGCCCCTGAAAAATTCCACGGCCTCGGCGCGGGACCAGACCTCCCTGCGCAGCGGAAGGTCCCGCTCGACGATCTCCGCCATGCGCCGCTCGATGCGCGGCAGGTCCTCCGGGCCGATGGTCTCCGGGAGGTCGAAATCGTAATAGAAGCCGTCCTTTATGGCCGGGCCCACGGCCAGCCTGGTCCCCGGAAAGAGCTCCATCACCGCGTGGGCCATGACGTGTGAGGCGGTATGGCGGTATATTTCCCTACCTTCCTCGTCATCCCAGGTGATGAGCTCCAGGGAGCCCTCCTCCAGCGGAGAGGTGAGGTCCACGGCCCTCCCATTCAGGCGGGCGGCGACCGCGCGGTCCTCCTCCACCCCAGCCGTCCGGGCCAGGAAATCCAGGATAGTGGTTCCTTCCTCCACGCGGTATTCCGTTTCCCCGAACCTTACCTTCACTCCGTGCCTCCAGAACGCTCCACCAGTTCCGCCTCGATGTCCAAGCCCAAGTCCTCGAGGTCTTTCACCACCTGTTCGTCCAGCAGGCGTACCCTGAGAATGAGCTCCTTTCCCTTCCTCTCCATCTCCTCCCCCAGGAGGGCCAGGACCTTCAGGGCATGGGCTATGGCCTGTCGTCCCCGTGCCTGGAGGCGGGCCCTGTATCCGCCGCCCAGGACATCCTCCACCCGGCGCATGACCTCCACTCCGTCAATGTCCCCTTCCACCGGGATGGGACGGGAATGCAGACCCTCATTCTCCAGGCGTTCCCTCCGCTCCTTGTCCTCCATGTATCCACGGACCTGCTCCTCCGGTACCAGCAGGGACTCGATGTCCTCGAAGACGAAGCCGCAGCGTAGACAGAAGGGGGATTCCACGGGGCTTAGCTCGCCGCAGTTGGGACAGCGCAGCCGCGCACCGCGGTTGTCCTCCCCCAAGCGGCGCGCCCTTTCCTCCGCCTCCGCTGACCTCTCCCGCACCCCGAAGCGCGTGTAGCAGAGATAACAGTATTGGGCGTCGTCAGGATTCTCAGCCTGACATTGCGGACATCTCATCTCCCTCTCCATTCCCTTCAACCGGCCGGACGTGTGGTCCGAACCCGGGACGAAGACCCTTCACCGCTCGCGAGGTCCTGAACGTCCTACGTTCACGCCATCCGCGCGCTTTAAAAAGTCGCGCGGCAGGCGATACCTTTCGCCACCGCGCCGTCGGTTCCCCGTCTATCCCTTAACCCCCCACTTCACATCGGGAGGTTCCATCCTGGTGGGCGCGGAGGGGATTGAACCCACGACCTCTTCCGCGTCAAGGAAGCGCTCTCCCACTGAGCTACGCGCCCGCAATTTTATTATTTTCGGGTATTTGTTTCCTTTTGGCAACCGCTTCAAGAGATCACCCCCTTCTTCCTGAGTTTCTTTTCTGTTTAGCCGGGATGATATGGTGATCTCTCTACCTTTTTCAACCCTAAAAGCGCTTATTGAAACGTACAGCATCAGATACCTTTCATGCCCCGCCCTCGGCGCTCCTACGGGAACCGCCTTCCCACCTTGGAGGCTCGTCGCGACACGCAAACCCGCCGCACGAACGGCAAGCGATGGAGCGTCATACACGTGCCCCGCCGTTTCCCGGTCAAATCCATTTCCCGGGCCCTTGACACCGTCTACTTAAATGCTATCGGGCGGGATGCTCCCGGCCTTGAAACGGCGCCGCGTATCCCGATCCGGGCTTCCCCGCGGGAGGGCCTCGCCGCAAGGCGTGCATGTGCGCCGGAATCAATTTCCCCCGCCCGGTTGCCGATGAATAACCGGGTACGGTCGCCGGTTTCCCTGCCTCGGGCGGTTGAGGTGGCCGAAGTGGGCTCGGATCCCATCCCCCACCCGGGTGACGACGAATAATCGACCACGGTCGCCGGCTGTCCCGCCGCATCGCACAAGGAGGTGATCGGGTTGCAGCGGGTGGACATCTATTCGCTGGTGTACGCGAACCGCCGGCGACTGTTCGCGCTCTTCGGCGCCTTTTCCCTCCTGGTCATGGGACTCTCCGCGGCCGGGGTCTACCTCTTGCGGCGTTATCTGTCCTCCGAAACGGATTACTGGTTGACCCTCCTGCTCTTCTGGCTGCTCTACCTCCTATACGTCGTCATCCGCTTCGCCCTGGGGGGAAAATGGATATTCCACCAGGTGGCGGCGCTCCCTCCCGGACAAGCGGACCGGAGGCTGGAGCACGCCCTCCACGCGGCCCTGCTGGGAGCGGGGACGGGCGATTGCATACGCCTGCTGGAGATCCCCCACCCGGACATCAACTCCTTCTCCTTCGCCCTTCCCGACGGCTCCCATGCCGTCTTCGTCACCCGGGGGGTCGCGGATAAGCTTCCGGAACGGGAAAGGGAAGCGGTCATGGCCCACGAGTTGGCCCACATCGCCTCCGGAGACACCGCCATGCAGAGCGTCCTCCTCCGCCTGGCGGGACCGGGCAATTCCCTCACCCGCACGAACCGGTTGCTCACACCGACGCGGCAGCGCGAGCTTCCCGCCCTTACCCTGTTCACCCTGCTGGTCCTCGCCCTGCTGGCCGCCCTGGTCCGCAACCGGGCTCCCCTGCCCGCCCCCCTTTACGCCCTCTCCCTCCTCCTGCTCTTCGCGGCCCTGGTCTCCCTTCTACCCTTCATGCTTCTCAAGCTCATGCGCCTCTTCCTCGACCGGGAGAGGGAACATTACGCCGACCTCCAGGCCGCTTACACCCTCCGCGACCCGGAGGCCGTCTACCTGGCGGTGAAACACGCTGCCGAGGACGTCCGGGACCTCCTCCTGCTCCCCCGGAACCTGGACGCCGTGCTCTTCCACCCGGTGGTGGATTACACTTCCTACCGGCCCTTTCGAACCCAGCCCACCATGACCGAGCGTATGCGCCGCCTGGAGGAATGCTTCCCCGGGCTCTCCCCCGCGGGGAACCGACGGCGCACGGAAACCTGAACCCCACCGGCAACCGCCTTCGATCTCCTCGCCTCGTCCTGTGCGTTCTATGTCGCGGCCCAGGTAAAGAAAGGGGGCCGTCGAGGCCCCAGCTCTTCTGGAGGCGGCGACCGGATTCGAACCGGTGATCAAGGTTTTGCAGACCTTTGCCTTACCACTTGGCCACGCCGCCCGGCAACGGTTCACCGAAATTAAGGGTAGGCTTCAATGCCTACCCTTCCTTCCTGGAGCGGAAGACGGGACTCGAACCCGCGACCCTCACCTTGGCAAGGTGATGCTCTACCAACTGAGCCACTTCCGCCCGATCCACCGAAGCATATTTTAGCATCCAAAACGCCCTTTCTCAAGATGGGAGTGTCGCGCACCTCATCCCGGGCCGGCCCTTCCCCGGCCCATTCTCAGCGTCCGGCCTCCTTCTGCAGCACCTTGCTCACGATTATCAAGCGGCTGGCACGGTCCTTCAGCGCCCTCTTGAACTCGATGACCATCTTCTCGAAATCCGGCTCCGGCTTGTAGGCGTAGATGGTCTCCGATCCTCCCTGTCCCCGGTATTCCCTGGCTAGCACGCCCTTGTCCGCCAGCCTCTCCAGGTAGGGCTCGATGTCCGAACCCAGGCGCCCGATGCTCATGGCAATACTGGACGGGGAACCGACAGTGTATGGGTTTTCGTGGAAGAAGAGTATCAGATCCCAGCTGATGAAGGAATCTATGTATTCATCTACGAAAGCGCCGACCTGCGGATCCAGGTTCTCGAAATCGAGCATGACCTTTAATGACCTCTCAGCCCGTATCGGATACCCTCATCACTTGAAGAACTCTTCCGCCCTGCGAACCCGCCGGCTCACGTAAGGATTGCCGGTCAGGATGCCCTCCCTCCCCTCGAAGGCGGCCTCCACCTTCACCCCCGAGGAGGTTATGCTCATGCGCCTGATCCTCTTGTCATGATCCGAGGCCCGGTGCTTTAGCACGAATATGGCCCTGTCCACGCTGGAACTGATCTCCACGTAGCGGAGTTGGATTATGGTGTCCACGATGTAGGACAGCCCGGCCTCGGCCACGCTCATATTGCCCGTGATGTAGGCGTCCTCCTGGGTGACCACGGCGGTGATGTCGTAGCGGAGCAGGCCGTTCAGGAAGGTGTACATGATTTCCCGGAGCTCCACCGGGTCCTGGGTGATGCGCTCCAGTTGGGTCATGGAGTCCACGAAGACCCTCTTCACAGAGATCTCCTCTATGGTCCGGTCGAAGATCCCCCCTGGCTGCTGGATCTCGCGCAGGAAGACGGCCGGCGTGGTGAATATGGTGCGCAGCTGGTCACGCCGCTCGAATTCCCGGAGGTCGAAGCCTATGGACAGGGCATCACGGTATAGCTGTCGGGGGAACTCCTCGAAGGTTATGATCAGCCCCGGCTCGCCGTAATCCCTTATCCCCTTGGCGATATATTCCACGCCGATGCAACTCTTGCCGGTTCCGGGGGCACCCTTTACCACGGCCACGGAGTTGGAGAGCAGGCCGCCCCCCAGCATCTCATCCAGCCCGGAGATTCCCGTGGGGACCCGTTCCGAGTTCTCGTTCCTTCCCGCGCCCTCGCTCATATCCATGATTATCACCCGTCCCCGCCTTGCCGTTCAACCCCCGCACCCGGAGCGGCGCCCTCACCCCGCCTTCCGATCCGCAACTTCTCTTCCACATTTTCGGGGCTATACCCTCGTCGTCACCTCTCGACAGGCTGACCAAAAATCGAAAACTTGCATGGTTAAACCTGGTGTTTTTCCAATTCAGTACTGGTAAACTTTTCCATTTTAATACCGGTAAACATACGATTTAACTGCACCATTCTTTTGTTTCTCGGTCACCTGGCCGAATTTCCTTACCTTAAAACTGTTCATGTTAGGCTCACCTCGAAGTTCTGCGTCTCCTTCCGGGGTGGGAGGATCGGCCTTCCTTCCGGGGCCCTCGCGGCCCCGACGCACTCCTGTCTCCTCATCAGTGGACGCCTTCCTGATCCCCCGATCCCGTACTTTTCCCGCCTTTCCCACCCCGCATGCCTCCTGCATCCCCGTACCTCGAGCAGGCGTGATCGCCGTCCCTTTTCCTCAGCGAAAGGGGTGTCGGGGCGGCAGGAGCCGCCCCGACCGGTTGAAGGACGAGATGCGATGAGGTCGCTCAATGAAGAAAACAGTGGTGGCAGAAGGAATCGTCGATATCCTTCTTCATCCTTTTGCAGTAGGCCCGGAAACCCCGCAGCTCGAGGGTATCCGCATCGCGAAGCTCCCGCAGCACGTGCAGGTCATCGCACCAGTAGAAATCGTCCAGCTGCAGCTTGGGCGCTTCTCTCATGCCCACCACCTCGTTACTCATGTTGAACAAAATTATATATATTTAACAATTTCAACATTAATATAACATAAAAACAAATCCTGTCAACCCCTCCTTCGACCCGTCCGGCAAGGGGTGGGGCCGGCTCCTTGTACCCTTCACCCGCTTCACCTATAATCGGGCAGAGCCCGGAAAGGAGGTTTTCATGGCTAAGGACCTGGACAAGATCTTCAAGCCCCGCTCCATCGCCATGGTGGGGGCGTCCAACGTCCCCTCCAAGTGGGGCTCCTTTTTGCTGGTGAACCTTATGGCCGGGGGGTTTCCCCGGGAGAGGATATTCCCCGTTAACCCGCGGGAAAAGAGCATCCACGGCCTTCCCGCCTATCCCTCCGTCGCCGACCTGCCCGAGGCTCCCGACCTGGCCATCATCACCACTCCAGCCAACACCGTGCCCGGCTTGCTCGAGGCATGTGCCCAGCGCGGCATCACCCACGTGGTGGTCATCTCCTCCAGCTTCTCCGAGGTGGGGGAGGAAGGAGCCCGCCTGGAAAGGGAGCTGATCCGGGTGGCGCGCAGCCAGAACCTCACCGTGGTGGGACCCAACACCATGGGGGTGGTCAACGCCGCCCACAACCTCTACGCCGTCGGAGCCCCGGTGCACCTCAGGCCGGGGAGGATCTCCTTCGTCTCCCAGAGCGGAAACGTGGGCGCCAATCTCCTGGGGTGGACCATGAACCAGGGAATAGGTTTCGGGAAGTTCGTGGGCAGCGGCAACGAGGCCCTGCTTCACGCCTCCGACTACATAGATTACTTCGGAGAGGACCCCGATACCTCGCTCATCCTGGCCTACCTGGAGGGGGTGGACGACGGACGGAAGCTCGTGGAGGTCGTCTCCCGTACCAGCCTGAGCAAGCCGGTCATCGTCATCAAGTCCGGCCGCACCGAGGAGGGCAGCCGCGCGGCCATGTCCCATACCGGTTCCCTGGCCGGTTCCGACGAGGTCTACGACGCGGCCTTCCGCCAGTGCGGGGCCATCAGGGCGGACACCTCGCAGGAGATGCTGGACCTGGCTAAATCCTTCGAGAGGCTTCCCCTCCCCGCCGGGGACCGCCTGGGCATCATCACCCTGGGGGGAGGCTGGGGGGTACTGGCCACCGACGCCACGGCCATGGCCGGGCTTCGCCTGGCGGAGCTGGACCGGGAGGTCATGGAGGTGTGCGACCGCCTGCTTCCGCCCTTCTGGAGCCACGGCAACCCCGTGGACCTTGTGGGCAACATCTACATTGAGACCCACCTGGCCATCCTGGAGGCCATGGCCGCCTCCCCGCAAGTGGACGCCGTGGTGGTGCTGGGCTCCCTGGGAACGGGGACCATCATCGGCCTGAACGTGCTGGTCTCGCAGAACCTGATCATGGAGATGAGCGAGGACGCCCTAAAGAGTTTCTTCATCGAGCTCAAGGAGCGCAACCTCAACCTTCTCGCCCGGGCCAAGGAGCTCATGCGCACCTACGGGAAGCCCATCGTCTTCGTGGAGATGCAGTTCATCGGGGAGGAAAACCTGCGCGACCTGGAAGCCGGGGAGACGGTGATCTTCACCGCCCCGGAGAAGGCGGCGGGCATCCTTTCCAAGATGCTCCGTTACCGGCGCTACCTCCAGCGTATGGGTGCCGACCGCACCTGGTCCAACGCGGGATGAAACCTCGCTAACCGTTAAGCCAGGCTTCCTGCGCCCGGCATTCCTGCCGACCCCGGGCCATTGCCTATCCGCCCCTCAGCGTTCCCGTGCCCCTTTGCCCCGCGGCTTCCGGCCTGCCCATCTCGTATGCATGCCGCCGGAAGCGTCGTCCCGCTATTCCGGAAGACAAAGAAATAAGCCCCCGGAGGGGCTTTGTCACCGGAAAGCGGCAGTTGCTTATCAGATGCTCTCCACGAAGCGCGGCTTCAGCCGGACCGGGTTCCATATGGTATAGATACCCTCGTCCGGGCAGTTGGGGAGGGGCTGATTCTCATCCTTGTGCTCGTACTCGTACCCGCACTTGTCGCAGTAATACTTTCCGGCCGGAGCCTTCTCTCCCGTCGTCAGGACCTCGTCATGCTCCGTCATCTGGTTCACCTCCGTACCTCAACCTTGCGGGAAAGGCCCGGTCCCGTCCAGGTCGGACCCCCTCCATTTTGTTCCCTTACCCCCACCAAGTCAACCCCGTGTCCTGGTTCACTACATCGTGGACAGTAACTCACTATCCTTGCTCTCCTCCATCCACTGACTCAGGAACTCCATGGGAGTGAGGTAACCCAGGCCCTGGTGGGGCCTTTCGTAATTGTACGTGTAATTCCACTCATCCAGTATCTCGTTTAACTCCTTCACGGTGTAGCCCTCCCGGAAGGCCCAGAGCTCGTACCCCTCGGTCTGGATCTTCCTCTCCACGAAGGCATTGTCCTTGGGGCAGTAGGGATGGCTGAAATAATGGGTGATGAGCCCCTCCTCCGTGGCCGAATCGAAATGCTTCAAAAACTCCGAGCCGTTATCCGTCTGCAGGGCGAGGACGGAAAACGGCATATAAGCCTTCACCTCTTCTAAGAAGGCCCGGGCGCAGGCGGAGCTCGCGGAGGAATATACCCGCGAGAAGGCCACCCGAGAGAAGCAGTCCACCGCCGTGAACGGGTAGTACTTCCTCCCCCCGAAGTAGAGGTGCTTCACGTCCACCTGGATCAGGCATCCCGGAAAGGCCTTCTTCATCCAGCGCTCGCAGCGCAGGCGCCTCTTCCTTTTGGCGGCCTTGCTCTTCCTCCTTTGCACCCGCTGGTCGTAGAGTCCCTTTCTTCTCATGATCCTTCCCACGCTGGAGGCGGAGATCTTTATGCCGTAGTCCCTTTTAAGGATCACCGCCAGCTTGTGCTTGGACCAGGCGGGATGCTCCCTGCGCAGGTCGCAGATGAGCTCCACCGTCTGCCAGGGTATTCTGGATACCCTCCTCCTTTTGGGGGCCCGGGGAGGTCCTCCAGGCCCCGGGGGCCTAGGCGGTGATATCTTCCCACCCACTTGTAGAGGGTGTTCCTCGAGATCCCGAACCTCCGGCAGGTGAGGCTCACGTTCTTGTGCTTCTTGTAGTGGGCAAGCCAAGATAGCCTCACCCTGGCCTCCTTGGAGAGGTCGAGCCACTTTCCCAACCGTTCCAGTTTCCTCTGGTGGGGAAGGCGGGTATGATAGATGCTGGTGGTGGTTCCTACACTTCCTTTCATGGACACCTCCTTGCTTCGCTTCTTTTACTACAAAGCAAGTATAGGGGGTGTCCACCATGTTTATGAACCTAGGCATGTCCCCCAGAAGTGGCCTTTCAAGTCGGCGGATGGAGGCGAAGAGGGCGGGAAACGCTTCACGACTCCCGCTCACCCATGACCCTGTTCACCGTCTCCAGGAGCTCACCGATGGTGAAGGGTTTGACCAGGCAAGCCTCCACCTTTACCTCTCCCTCCCTCTCTATCTCCTCCACCGCCCTCTTCATGGCCGAGATGATGATCACCGGCACCCCGGCCATTCCCTCGCGGCTCTTTATCTCCTTGTAAACCTCCAGGCCGTCCACGTGAGGCATCATCAGGTCCAGGAGAATGAGTTCAGGCTTCAATTCCTCCAGCCTGCTTACTATTTCCCTGCTCTCGGTAAACCCGGTGACCTGGTACCCGTGCTTGCGGAGGATGATGGACACCAGGTCTATCATGTCTGGGTCGTCCTCGATGTAGGCAACCGTTTTCATCCTTGTATGCTCCTTTTTTGCCTCCCACGGCCTCACTTTAAGTATCGTTTTTCCGCGCTGCCGCCTTGAGTCCATACGGAAAAAAATTACAGCCGCACCGCTTCGCCCAGCCCTCGAGCTGTTTAAAGTCCCCGCATGAACTCCGGCCTCAACATCTCCGGCCGTCGGAAGGCCCGGTCTATAATCTCCAGGAGCTTATCCTTGTCCCTGGAAAGAATACCCTTTAATGGTAAATAATTGGAGGCATGGTTGGTGCGGAAGACGCAGTTCTCGAGCCGGCAGGCGGAGATGAATTCCCGCAGCTCCTCCAGGAGGCCCGCCTGGTCCGGCATCTCGAACTCCCCCCTCCTCCATTCCTCGTAGAGGGGAGTTCCCGGCACCACCATCAGGGTGAGCGCGCTGAGGTAATGGGGATTCATCCTGGATACCGCCTCCGCGCTCAGGCGGGCGTGGCGCAGGGAACCCTCCTTTCCGCCCAGTCCGAGCAGCACTATGACCGAGGTCAGAAGCCCGTATTCCTTGGCCTTGAGCACCGCCTCCACCATCTCCTCGCAGGTGTCCAGCTTGCGCACCCTGCGGAGCACGAGGTCGTCCCCACTCTCCAGGCCCAGATAGACGATGCCCAGTCCCAGTTCCACCAGCCTGCGCAGCTCGTCCCGGGACTTGCGATTGATATCCCTGCCGTTGGCGTATATCCCCACCCTCTCCAGGCGGGGAAAGGCCTTCCGCAGGAGGCTGAGTATCTCCTCCAACCTGTGCGACGGCAGGCACAGGGCGTTCCCGTCGGCCAGGAAGACGCGGCGGGTGTAGGGGATGAGGCGCGACGCCGCGGCAATGTCCTCCTCGATCTCCTCGATGGGCCGGGGGCGGAAGCGCATCCCCTTGTAGGTGGGACAGAAGGTGCAGGCGTTGTGGGAACACCCGTAGGTGACCTGCAGGATGTAGCTGTCGGCCTCGCTGGGAGGCCTGATCACAAGGCCGCGGTATCGCATCTCTCTCCCTCAACCCCGGCGGCTTTTCGGCCGCATCATCAAAAGTATAGCACCCTCAGGCTCCTCCGTTCCCGCCCGGCACGCCGTCGTCACCTCCGGGCAGGAGGTCGTTCCTCCCCAACACCTCGGCTATGGTGCGTGGGCGGCCGCGGAAATCCGCCCAATCCGGGTCCTTGAAGAGCAGGCGTTCGAATTCGTGAGACAGCTCCTCGCTGACCTTGGGCCCGATGTAGGCGGTGAAGAAGTTGGCCGGGTCCAGGTTGACGTTGGGCTCGTCGGTGTCGTAGTAAAGGAACCCGGCCTTCTCCAGGTAGCGCAGGAGCATGCGGCGGTACTCCTCCTTGCTCAACCCCGTGGAATCCAGGTCCCAGTGCCAGGAGTACCCCGTGCAGATGACAATCTTGTCGGCGAAGAAATCATCCTTGACGGCGCACGCGAGCATCTTGTCCGCAATGCCCAGGGACCGCCAGCCGCGGCTGACCTCGATGGCCATGGCCTCCAGAAGTCCCTTCCCGGAGAGCCTTCCCCATCTCTCGGCGGGACTGGGGGGCGCTATGGCCACGAAACCCACGATGACACCCTCCTCGGTATAGGCCACGATGATGTTGCTCTCCGGATGGGAGGCCAGCCTCTCCAGGGCCTTCCTCTCGCGGGAAGGAGGATAGTGGGGAGCGGCGAAGATGCCCATCCCACCGTCAAGCTGCAGCGAGGCGATGAAATCGGGGCGGGCGTGGGCCCTTATCCACACCCTCCCGCGCGGCGTGTCCAGGTATTCGTCCCTTCGCTCCTCCGTCGAACTCATCCGCCGCCTCTCCTCTCGCCCCGCCAGCCCGACAGGACACCTTGAGCCTGGTGAACCCCCATCGCCCTACTATCGGCACGTTGTCTGGATGGAAGGATTTTCCGGGTCGCCCCGTCACTCCCGCCCTCCTCCAGCCCCGTGGCTGCCCTCCGCCCTTACGCCTCCTCGCCTCCCGTTAATCCCCAGGGATTACCCTCCTCCCGGGGGCTGATTTTGCCTTCCGTTCGGTCACCGCCCGCTTCGCATACACTATAATAGTACCCGCTGGAAGCGGTTTCTTGGTCACACGTCGCGGAATGGAGTCATGCCCCTGAACAGTGCACAGAAAACGGGGGAAAGCCTGCTTTCCCTAGTAGGAAACGCGCCCCATCACAGCATCCACGCCCTCAACCAGCTTGACCCGGAGGTCAAGGAAAAGGTATATTCCCTGCTCATCCCGGAGCGCGTCTTCGACCTCTTCCGCATAGACCGGGTCAACTTCACCAACGCGGACGGTGAGCGGGTGGTAAAATTCATCGCGCCGCGCCAGGCCGGTTTCGCCATCATAGAGGTCCGGGAACACCCGGAGGACCGTGACTGCATCTTCTTCCTGGAGATCGCGGATACCGCCTTCTTCAAGGTGGAGGTGACCTTCCTTATCGTCAACGACCCGCGCTCGCCCCGCTTCAACACGGACATCGACGACGCCGGCCGCCGCACCAAGTTCGGAACCACGCGGCGCAACATCCCCGAGGAGATCCGCGCCATGCAGGCCGGGCTGGCTCCCGGACAGGTCAGGCGAGGCTTACGGCTGCTAGGGGAGTTCCTTCCACTGGCCCTGAGCTTCGTGTCCGCCATGGGGCACGACATGCTGCTCGCCGAACCCCTCGCCTACCACGACGCCATCATCTTCGAGCATCACGGCTTCAACTACGTCCGGGGCAGGAAAAAGATGGAGGAGATCGACCGGGAATTCCGCCCCGGTGGGAAGCTCTACCGCCGGTTGGACGGAAGTACCCCCTTCCGCATGCCGGGAGCGGAGAGGACGGTCCGCGGGAGGAGCTGGGCCATCCACGACGGCATCCTGGGCGAGCCCTGGAAGGACGTGGAAATGTACCGCAACGTGAACCGGCCGGCGGGCATATGCACCTTTCCGGGATGGGTATACTGACAGTCGATGGTCTTTCTCCGTCACCTCGTACACCCCGCAAAGACATGGAGGCGCAAAGCGAAGCACAGCGGCCGGCGGGCATATCATTTCAGCGTGCACCGGTAAACGGGTATATGCACCTTACCGGAGCGGATGAATCGATACCGACAGCCCGAAAAAAATTCCCACATCCTCCAGCTTGCGCATTTTCTGTAAATATCCGGAAGCCACAGGCCCCCTCCCGCGGGGCTGGGAATACCGGCGGCATGGGTTATAATTAGGGCAACTGAACCGCTCGCCGCGACGACCCGGAGCAAGGAGGTTCTCGTGCTGGTAAAGGAACGCATGAGCATCGATCCCGTGACCCTTTCCCCCGACGATACCCTGCGGGAAGCGCGCCGCCTGATCAGGGAACTCGGTCTGCGCCGCTTCCCGGTGGTGGAGGAGGGGAAGCTGGTGGGCATAGTCACTGACCGGGACGTGCGCCAGGCGGACATGAGCTCGGCCGTGGTGCAGGAAAGGCGCTATGTGGAATACATCCTGGACCGCATACAGGTGCGGGGCATCATGACCCCGGACCCCATAACCGTGACCCCGGACACCCCCCTCGAGAAGGCGGCCCGGCTGATACTGGAGAACAAGATAGGCGGCCTCCCGGTGGTGGAGGAGGGGAAGCTGGTGGGCATCATCACCGAGACCGACCTCATAAGGACCCTGGTGGAGATGCTCGAGAGCGGGCATCCTTCCTGAGCTCCCGCATCCGCGCCGGGTTCCTTCAATTTTCCAACCAGGGGCACTGAAGGCGCGTTGACACCCCCGCCGCCCGGTGGTAGCTTTCTTTTTAAATTCCCTGCGCGAGGTGATGACGTTGATCGTGGTCATGTCCGAGGGCGCCACCCGCGAACAGGTCGAAGCGGTGATGCGTAAGATCGAGGAGTTCGGCCTGAAGACCCATCCCATCTACGGTGTCCGCAAGACGGTTATCGGGGTCATCGGCGACGACAAGACCAAGATCGTGGAGACCATGGCCGGGTACCCCGGCGTGGAAAAGATAATCCCCATCCTCAAGCCCTACAAGTTCGCCGCCCGGGAGACCCACCCCCAGGACACAGTCATAGAGGTGGCGGGAGTGCGCATAGGAGGCGACCGGGTGGTGGTCATGGCAGGCCCCTGCGCGGTGGAAAGCCGAGAGCAGATACTCAACACCGCCCGGCTGGTGAAGATGGCCGGGGGCTCCGTCCTCCGGGGCGGGGCCTTCAAGCCCCGCACCAGCCCCTACAGTTTCCAGGGCCTGGGAGAGGAGGGACTGCGCTATCTTGCCGAGGCCCGCGAGGAGACCGGGCTCCCGGTGGTCACCGAGCTGACCGATCCCCGCCTCATCGACGTCTTCTGCCAGTACACGGACATCATCCAGGTCGGGGCGCGCAACATGCAGAACTTCGTCCTGCTCACGGAGATCGGCCGCAGCGGCCACCCCGTGCTGCTCAAGCGCGGCCCCAGCTCCAAGATAGAGGACCTGCTCCTGGCCGCCGAGTACATCATCAAGGAGGGCAACCGTAACATCATCCTTTGCGAGAGGGGCATAAGCACCTTCGAGACCTACACCCGCAACACCCTGGACCTCTCCGCCGTGGCCGCCCTGAAGCAGTTAACCCACCTCCCGGTGGTGGTGGACCCCAGCCACTCGGTGGGTATCGCCTCCCTGGTGCCCGCCATGTCCCTGGCTGCGATCGCGGCGGGGGCGGACGGCCTGCTCATCGAGATCCACCCCAACCCCAACGCCGCCCTGTGCGACGGGCCACAATCCTTGGATTTCGAGACCTTCTCCAACCTGATGGGCAAGCTGCGCAAGGTGGCTGCGGCCATCGGGAGGACCCTCTAAACCCGGAACCGGTGACCTCTAAGGAAAAAAGGCCCCCTGCCTAGGCCTTCACGACGGGAAGCAGGTTTTCCGTCCCGGGATCTGGAAACCGACGGAAGGCTTCCGGGGCCGCCGAGTCCGCGCATCCCTCCTTGCACCCATGGGCCGAGAGGCAGGGCAAGACTCGGTGAGGCACCTCCATTCCTGAACCCTGCGCTTGAGCAGCGAGGCGGGCATTCTCGGGGTTGTTCCTGCCGGGGCAGACCCCGTAACCCGCGCCCGGACGACGAGGTCCCCTAAAGGGCGAAGAAGGAGAGTTCCGGCAAACCCTGAATGGCGCGCACGAAGTCCTCCTGGAGGTCCTCCTTGAGCGGGAACCTCTCCATGAACAGGTTCAACTCCACTCTCTGGTCCCGCTCCTCGGTGCGCAGGGGACTGGGGATGGTCAGGTAAGGATGGAGCTCGGTCAAGGCAACGTGCAGCTCGTCGAGGAGGTTGCGGTCCTGGTCCCGGAAGATGCCCGCCAGGGAAAACTGGGTGGCGTACTCGAAGAAAACCACCCGCGATATGCCGATCAGCTTGTGCCGGTAGGAGAATCCGTAGACCTCCAGGGGCGAGATGATCTCCGGCCTCCGGAAATCGTCCGGTCCCATCATCCTGAAGTCCGGCACCGTCTCCTCCAGGGCGGTGACCACCTCTTCCGCTCCGCGGCCCTCGCCGGCCAGGCAGGTGATCCCCTTGAGGACCACCCCACCGGCGATGATCACCTTGGACTGGGCTGGCCTGGCCGCCAGGATCCCCCGGTCGATGAGGGCCAGACCCTTCTCCTCCTCCAGGAATTTCTGGAGGTTATCCATATCCACCCCGAAGGCGTAGAGGTTCACCCTCTGCCAGCCCTCGTGCTGGTGTCGGGCCAGGACGCCCACCCCGGGAGTCCCCCGGTAGGCGTAAAAGAAAGCCCTGTGTTTCACCATGGTTATTTCCGCCTCCACTAATCACGCCTGCGTTTTCTCGCCAACCTGCCCTCCAGGCTCCTCATCGCCTCTCCATCTCCTAAATATATTCTTCTCGACCGCGGCTGTGATACCTTTTATAGAAAGGCGCAGACGAGTCGGTGGTTCATCGCCGGTGAGGTCTTCCCGCCGGGCAAGGCCCTCGATCCGGTGGACCGAGCGCGAATTCCGGGCCCCGCCGGACGGAGCCCGTCCCGCCCGATGGCAGGAGGTGTTCGGATTGATACGTTTCTGGATAGGTTGGCCCATCTTCCGCGTGGTGGCGCTCTTCTACCACTACCGCTGCACGGGATACGAAAACGTGCCCCGCAAGGGCCCTCTTCTGGTGGTGGCCAACCATAACAGCCGCAAGGACCCGGTGGCCATCAACCTGGCCCTCAAGCGGCCGGTGCGCTTCATGGCCAAGAAGGAGGCCTTCGACCCCCGCAACAGCCTCTTCGAATGCCTCATGGTGCGCATCTTCTTCGCCTATCCCGTGGACCGGGAGAAGCCCGGGCCGGAGGCCATCCGCCGCACCATGGAATATCTCGACCGCGGCGAATGCGTGGGGATCTTCCCTGAAGGCACCCGCCACGACGACACCAAGCTCCATCCCTTCACCCACGGGGCCGCCTACTTCGCCTGGAAGACCGGTGTCCCCGTCCTGCCCATCGGTATCACCGAGGAAAAAGGAAAAGATTACCACATCAACATCGGCAAGCCCTTCCAGGTGCCCCGCCTGGAGGGAAGGCCGCACAAGGTGCTGCCGGAGCTGACCCGCCTGATACGCGATAAAGTCCGGGAGCTGCTGCCCCCGGACTGGGAAGTCATGGAAGAGGAGCCCGCTCAAGCCCCGCAGTAGGGCTCGGGGCAGCCCTTCAGCCAGAGCTGGACGATCATCTGGAAGAGCACCGGCACGTCCAGGTTGGCTTCCTTGTCCACCACGGCGTCGATGACCACCGGGCGGTCGGAGGCGGCCGCCTCCTCCAGGGCCGGCCGTATGTCCCCGGGATCCTCCACCCTTATTCCCCTGGCCCCCATGGCCTCGGCCAGGAGATCGTGGCGTATCTCCCCGAACTCCACCCCACAGTAGCGCTGCCCGAAGGCCGCGTGCTGGGCCCCCTTGATCATGCCCCAGGCGCTGTCGTTGGCGATGATGTCGATGATGGGGAGCTTGTAGCGCACCGCGGTCTCGATGTCCTGGCAGTTGATCATGAAGGAACCGTCCCCGTGGATGATGTACACCGGGCGATCGGGGTTGGCGAGCTTGGCTCCCATGGCGAAGCCGATACCCACTCCCAGCTGCCCGGTCCCCTCGGCGAAAAGGTAGGAACGGGGATGGTACACCCTTCCGGCGATGTTGGTCCACAGGGCGGTGTTGCCCCCGTCCATGACCAGGATGCCGTCCCGGCCCAGGAACTCCACCGCCTCGGTGACCAGGCGCAGGGGATGGATAGGCTTGGCGTCGGAACGCGCCATCTCCTCGTAGGAGCTCAGGGCCTGCTCCTCCAGCTCGCGGTAACCGGACATGAAATCGCGCGGACCTTCGACCGGCCCGGTCTCCTTCTTCACCCGCTCGATTATCTGGCGCAGCACCGCCTTGGCGTCCCCCACGATGCCCAGGTCGAACTCCCGGTTGAGCCCGATGTTGGAGGGGTCGATGTCCACGTAGATGAACTTCTGGGAGGAGGGGTCTCCCCACATGTTGGGCTGACCCCAGAAATCCAGCTCGGACATGGTGCACCCCACGTTGAGCACCAGGTCGGAGGTGGACTCGGCCATGATGGCTCCCATGCCCTTGGGCAGAAGCAGTAGGGGATGGTCCTCGGGCAGGGTGCCCCGCCCGGAAACGCTGGTGGTCACCGGGATCTGGAGGTACTCGGCCAGCTCCCGTACCTCGTCCCAGGCCTTGGAGCGCATCACCCCGCCCCCGGCGTGGATGAGGGGCTTCTCCGCAGAGAGGAGCATTTCCACCGCCCTGTCCACCGCCTCCGGGTCCCCGCAGGGCCGGATCTCGGTGCGGTAGCGCTCCGGGGGAAGGAAGACCTTCTCGTCTATCTCGCCGTTCTGGAAGAGGACGTCCACGTTGAAGTCCAGGTGCACGGGTCCCGGCCTTCCCGTGGTGGCCTCCCGGAAGGCCCAGTGCACCAGGTCCGGAATGCGGTCCCAGCGGTTCACCAGGGCGTTCCACTTGGTGATGGGCTTGAAGAGGTTGACCTGGTCCAGCTGCTGCTGGGATCCCTTGAAGGGATAGGAACGGTCGGAGTGGATCTGCGGGGTGATGACCACCATGGGGATGCTGTCGTTGTAGGCCACGTAGACCCCCGCCACCAGGTTGACCGCCCCGGGGCCCACCGTCCCGGTGCACACCCCCACCATGTCCGAGGTCCGGGAAACGGCGTCGGCCATGTGCGCCGCCACCGCCTCGTGGTGGGTCATCACGAACTCCATCCCGTTGGGACGTCCCACGCGGGCGATGGCGTCAACGAAGGTGCACAGCTGCCCTCCCGGGATGCCGAACACCCACTTGACACCCTCCTTGAGCAGCGCCCGCACCAGGACTTCCCCACCGTTCATCAGGGCCATGACCATCCCTCCTCTTTAATTCCCAACCTGCCGTCACCCTTCCGCTGCAGCCCCGATTTCGGAAACCGCCTCTTTCCCATTATATTCGCGGCGAGGCCGCGCCACCACGCGGAAACAAGCCTTTATCTCCGCTTCCGTCCGCCCGTTTCTCCGGGAAGGAAGGCCGGTCCCCGGGTCTTTCCGTCCCAGGATCGCCTGCCGCAACGTAGAAACCATCCCGTTATGTACGCGGCTGAGCCGCGCCGCCACGCGGTACTTCCTCCCCTTATTACATTCGGGTGTGCCTCCCTCCGCTCACCTCCGCTTAACCCCGGAGGGCCGCGAACTGCAGGCGCCGGGTCTTCGCCCCCGGCTTCCCCAGCCCGGCGGCGTCCCATACCTCCACCCTGCGGAATCCCGCCTCCTCGAGGATGGAAACCAGGAGGTCGGCGGGATAGGCCCTTTCGCGGTGTACCTCCACCCAGCCGCCCTCCCGCCCGTCCGCCCGCTCCAGGTGCATGGTGAGGGTGGCGGTGGAAGTCTCTTCCACCCATTCGCTCCTCCAGTTAAGGCGCCAGCCCTCCACTCGAAAGGACCACTCCGTCTCATCGCCCCCTTCCCTCAGCTGGTAGGCGGTGTTCACGTCGAAGAGGAGGTGGCCTCCCTCCTCCAGGGCGGAAGCGAAGGAGGAGAGTGCGCGGCGAACGTCCTCCTCGCTCAGGAGGTGGTTCAGGGAATCGGTGGCGCAGACCAGGGTCTGCACCTTTGAGGGTAGGGAAAGGTAGCGCATGTCCTGCCGGAGGAGAGCGACTCCCGTGCTCCCCTTAAGGCGGGCAGCGGCCACCCGCAGCATCTCCTCCGAACGGTCCACCCCGAAGACCCGGCTGCCCCTCTCCACCAGGTAACGGGTGACCAGGCCCGTCCCGCAAGCCACGTCGGCCACCAGGTCCAGACTCAGGGCGTACCTTCTTTCCAGCCGCTCGAAGTTCTCCCGCCACGCCTGGTGGAGGACCTCCCCCACCATCCGGTCGTAGAGCAGGGAGGAGACCCGGTAAGGGGGTACAAGGGTCTCCTCAACGCCTTCGCCGGCCATGCCCGGCCCCTCCTCCCTTCCACCCGCCGACTCCCATCCCCGCCGCATCTTCACCGCCCGCGCTCCCGCACGCCATCCGGGCGGAAAGACCCGGGTCCGGTCCTCAACCCGCCGGGGGCATTTCCTCCACGCGCTACCCGCTACACGCTCCCCAGTTCCCTTCCCCACCGGGCCGCCCTCTCCAGGGCCCCCTCCACGCCTCGTATCTCGCCCGCCCGGTCCACGCCGGCATAGGTGTAGGAGTCCCACCTGCCCACGCGGATGATATGGAAAAAATAAGCAACGGTGGGGCGGGTGCACTCGAAGGTCTCCGGGACGTCCCTCCCGCAGCAGGAGATGAACAGGCCCTTCCTCCGGACCGCGAAATCCTCGCTCACCGGGTGGGATTTCAGGACGTAGGTCAGGGCCCAGAATCGCTGGCAGCGGTCGATTAGGGCCTTGGCCTGGGCACATATGTTCATGGAGAATATGGGCGCCGCTAGGACCACGGCGCCCGCCCTCTCCAGGTGAGGGTAGATGGCCTGCATGTCGTCTTCCTGGACGCATTGTCCGTCGCGGGAGCAAGCGTCGCACCCCCGGCAGGGACGGATGTCCATCTCCGCCACCCGGAAGGACACGGCCTCCACCCCGGCCTCCCGCGCCCCCTCCACCAGGGAATCCAGTAGGAGGGAGGTGTTGCCGCGTCGCCGCGGGCTGGCGTAAAGCGCCAGAAGGTAACGGTTTTCCGGCTTCATGTCGACAAGTCCTCCACCAGGAATCAGGGTTGCGCTTTCCCTGAAACCTTGAGGTCATGTTCACACCATCAGGCCACCGGGCCGGACAGGCCCTGCATCTCGCGCAGGAGCCTGTCGTGCTCCTGTCGCAACCTCTGGTATTCCCGGCGTTTCTCGTCCAGGAGCCGGTCCAGGCGCCTTATCTCCTCCACGATCTCCCTCTCCCGCTCCTCGATCACGGAGAGCCTGGAGCGTAGGTTCTCCAGGCGCTCGCCCCTCACTATGGCCGAGGCAATCTGCTTGATGAGGGTGTTGAGTAAAAAGAGGTCGAATTCCCCGAAGGCCTGGCCGCGCTTGGTGTTAAGGTTCAGCACCCCCAGCAGTTCGCCCTCGGCGATGATGGGCACGCTCAGGGCATCGGTAACCTTGCGCCGGGTGCGTAGCCGCGGGTCCATGAGGTCGTCCAGGAGGAGCATCCCCTCCCTCCTTTCCGCCACCAGCCCGGCTATGCCCTCCCCCACCCGGGTGCGGGCCTTCTGCACCACCTCCCGGCGCAATCCGTGGGCGGCTTTGATGACCAGGGTGTCGCTTCCCGGCGGGTCGATGAGCATTATGGAACCCGAGGTGGCCTCCATGACCTCCAGGGCTCCCTTGAGTATGCTCTGCAGGAGGCTCCCCATATCGCGGAAGGACATGATCTGTTCGTTGAGCCGCCAGATCATGTCCAGCTCCTTTATCTTCCGGATATACCTCTCCTCCCCTTCCGGAGTCCCGGGCCGCTCCATCTTACCCACCCCCGCCGCTCGCGCCCATCGCCTTTTTCCCCGCTATCACCGCCGCCCCCAGAGCCCCTATCACCTGTGGGTCCATGCCCAGTTCCTCCACCTTCACCTGGAGCCTCCTCTCCAGGGAGAGGATGAGGCCGCGGTTCTTGGCGCAGCCCCCGGACACGGAGGCCTCCCCCTCCAGGCCCACCTTGCGCACCAGCACGGCCAGGCGGGAGGCGATGGCCTCGTTGATGCCGGCGGCGATATCCTCCAGGGCCACCCCCTCGTTAAGCAGGGTGATGACCTCGGACTCGGCGAAGACACTGCACTGGCTGGTGATCTGCGCCGGTTTTACGGAACGCAGGGACAAACTGGTAAGTTCTTCCAGGGATACCTCCAGCACGCGGGCCATGGCCTCGAAGAACCTGCCCGTGCCCGCCGCGCACTTATCGTTCATGGCGAAGTCCACCACCCGTCCCTGGGAATTGATGCGTATGACCTTGCAGTCCTGCCCGCCGATGTCGATGAGCGTGCGCTCGCCCGGCCTGAGGAAGTAGGCGCCCAGGCCGTGGCAGGTTATCTCGGAGACGTTCTCGTCGGCGAAGGGGATGCGCACTCGGCCGTAGCCGGTCCCCACCACGTAGGCAATATCCTCGCGTGAGGACACCTCCGCCTCGCGCATGGCCAGCTCGAGGGCCTGTTCGGCGGTGAGCTCGGGCCTCACGGCGCAGGGGATAATGGAGAAGCCCAGCACTTCTTCCCCCCGCATGAGCAGGGCTTTCCCGGTTGTCGATCCCACGTCGCAACCGGCCACTATCGGCGGAGCAGCCATCCTCCTCATCTCCTCCGGTGGACCACCCTCCGGCGAAAAATCGTTCCCATCGATCCGGGAACATTCTACCAGAAGCGATCCTCACCCTCCCCGGCGCAGGCCGCACGGTAGGGGTTCCGACGGAGGCTCCCTTTCCCGCTGGCGCAAGACCCCTCCGGGCGGTCGGGTCAGGCGGAAAAAACTCCAGCATGGGCGGCGTTTATCCGGGCACCTTCATTGCGGATGAACCCGTTAAAAGCCGTACCCCCATGAACCTCGCCCATATTCATGCCCGGCGGAAGGATGCCGGCACGGGGGCTTATCCTGTTCTTCGTCACCGCCCGGTGTTAGCATTATCCTCGTAAAGCCGGGGTTTCCGCCCGCCGCCGAAGCGGCGAGGGCGCTCCGGTGGCGGGAAGAAGGGCACGTCGAAAGGCCCGGCCGTTTCCGGGTTCAAGCCCGGTCCGGATGCGGCCCCCGCCGTAACAGCGGGTTTGGAGAGGACTTTATCGCTTCGTAAAGGACGTGCGGGAAAGCGAGGAAAGGGGAATGGAGATCACCTTCATCGAGGCCAGGGACCTGCCGGACGCCTGGTTCCAGTGCGTCTACAACATCTTCGATAAGGGCAGGGAATACGTCATCGACCGGGGCAGCTTCAAGGGGAACCGTCGCCTGGAATACGACTTCGTGGTGGTGAAGATAAAGTACCCGGAGACCCGTCCCCTCATCCCCGACATCCCGCCCGGCATCGGGTTGCCCCCTCCCACGGATATGGAATACGTACATGAATACCTGGAAAAGCTGTGTTCCGCGAGCTCCAAGGCGGAGAACGAGGACTACACCTACGGCATGTACCTGGAACACCAGATACAGGAGGTCATCCGCATGTACCGGGAGGAGGGATTCGGCACCAACCAGGCATGCATGGCGGTGTGCGATTCCCAGTCTATCTACCTCGACGACCCTCCGTGCCTCCGCCAGATAGACACCCGCATCTATCCCGAGGAGCGCAAGCTGCATTTCGTGGTCTATTTCCGTTCCTGGGACCTCTGGGCCGGCTTTCCCTCCAATCTGGCGGGTATCCAGCTCCTCAAGGAGTACATGGCGGAGGAGATCGGCGTGGAACCCGGTGAGACCATCGCCCTCTCCAAGGGCATGCACCTCTACGACTACGCCTGGGAGCTGGCCAAGATCCGCCTGGGAAAGTCCTGAACCCGCGGCAAGCCGGAAGGTCGCGTCGCCGAGATTCGGATCCGGGCAAGTGGATGGGCCGATGCCGTATCGTACAAACAGGCACCAGGACCGTGATATCCGTGCCCCCTTCCTTTATAATGTGATAACACGGGTACCCGGCCACTAACATGGAAAGGCGGCCGTGAACCGCGGGGGGGCCGGGAAAACCGGCGGTGGTTTCCGGCGGCGCCGGCACGGTACCCAGCGGACGGCGGGAAGGCGGGAGGTGAGGACCATAGATCCCCTGGCCGTGGAGTTGAACGAGGTACTGCGGGAAAACGCCCCCAGCCTCTACCGATCCCTTTCCTCGCTGGGGAGGGAGCTCTTCTTTCCGCGGGGAATCCTGACCCATACGGCGGAGGCCAAGAGGCTCGCCCACCGCTACAACGCCACCATCGGCATGGCCATCCAGAACGGAAAGCCCATGTACCTGCGCACCCTGCGCAAGTACATCAAGAACCTCAAGGCGGAGGAGGCCTTTCCCTATTCACCGACGGCGGGGATACCGGAGCTGAGGCGCCTGTGGAGGGAGCACCTCCTGGCCATGAGTCCCGGCCTGGAGGGGAAGAGCTTCTCCCTCCCCGTGGTCACCAGCGGGCTCACCCATGCCCTGAGCATCATGGCGGACATGTTCTGCGACGCCGGAGACCGCCTCCTCCTCCCGGACATGAGCTGGGGCAATTACCGCATGATATTCGGCGTCCGCCGAGGAGCGGATATCGTCCGTTACCCCCTGTTCAAGCCGGACGGCCGCCTCGACGTGGAGGCCTTCTCCGTGGCCCTCGAGTCCCTCCCCCGTCCCGGTAAAGCCCTGGTCATCCTCAACTTCCCCCACAACCCCACCGGGTACACCCCCGACCGCGAGGAAGCAGCGGAGCTCATCGCCGTCCTCCTCAACGCCGCCGACGGGGACCTCGACCTGGTGGTGGGGGTGGACGACGCCTACACCGGCCTCTTCTACGAGGAGGAGAGCTTCTCGGAATCCTTCTTTTCCCTTTTAGCCGACTGCCATCCCCGCATCACGGCCGTCAAGATAGACGGCCCCACCAAGGAGGACTACGTGTGGGGATTCCGGATAGGCTTCATCACCTTCAGCCACCGCAGCCCGGGAAGGCGGGAGGTGGTCTACGAGGTCCTGGAGAAGAAGGTGGCCGGGCTCATACGGGGCACCATATCCAAGTGTTCCACGCCCTCCCAACACCTGCTGGTGAAGGCCATAAAGGCCGTGGGATATCGGGAGGAGAAGGAGGAGAAGTTCCAAGTCCTCCTCGAGCGGTACCGGGAGGTGAAGAGGGTCCTCGAGGACCCTCGCTTCGCGGAGATCTTCACGCCCTACCCCTTCAACAGCGGGTACTTCATGTGCCTCCGCCTTCACGACGTCGACGCCGAGGTCCTTCGCCGCCACCTGCTGGAAAGGCACGGGGTCGGGGTGGTGGCGACCGGCCCCCGCGACCTGCGCATCGCCTTTTCCTGCCTGGAAAAGGAGCACATAGCCGACCTCTTTGATATACTTTATGATGCCGTCCAGGAGATCAGGGAAAAGGAGACGGTTAGCGACTGATATCCGTAAAAGACTGATATCCGTAAAGAGAGGTAGGGAATTGTCGGATAACGTCAAGGGCGGAAGCAAGGACCGCTCCAAGCGCATATACATAGTCGACGTCACCAACCGCGACGGCGTTCAGACCTCACGCCTGGGACTGGCCAAGCTCCAGAAGACCATCATCAACCTTCTTCTGGACGAGATGGGCATCTGGCAGAGCGAGTTCGGATTTCCCACCACCCGCCACGAGACCAATTACCTGCAGGCCAACCTGGAGCTGGCGGAGATGGGGGTCATCCACCACACGCGCCTCTCCGGGTGGGTGCGGGCCATAAGTTCAGACGTGGAGCTGGCCCGGGAGCTGGTCCCCAACCTGAAATTCATCAACATCTCCATCTCCACCTCCGAGCAGATGATCCGTGGCAAGTGGAATGACCGCTACAAGTTCAAGGACGTGGTGCGCATGATGACCGAGGCCCTGGACTGCGCCCACGAGCTCGGTTTTCAGTCCGTGGGGGTGAACGCCGAGGACGCCTCCCGCACCTCCGACGAGCACCTCGTGGAGTTCACCCTGGCGGCCAGGGAACACGGGGCGGCACGCCTGCGTTACTGCGACACCCTGGGCTATAACGACCCCTTCACCATCTACGAGCGCATCAACCTCCTGGCCCGGGAAACGGGGATGGACATCGAGTTGCACTGCCACAATGACCTGGGGATGGCCGTGGCCTGCTCGGTAGCCGGGGCCAAGGGCGCCCTGGATGGAGGGGTAAACGCCTATATCAACACCACTATAAATGGCATGGGGGAGCGAGCGGGCAACGCGGACCTGGTGTCGGTCATCCTGGCCATCAAAAAGTCCTCCCTCTTCGACGGCGAGGACGTCCTGGACGACGCGGTCAACCTGATGGCCGCCTGGAAGACGGCTAAATACGCCTCCTATGCCTTCGGGGTCCCCATCCCCATCAACCAGCCCGGGGTGGGCGACAACGCCTTCGCCCACGAATCTGGCATACACGCCGACGGCGCCCTGAAGAGCCGGCGCAACTACGAGCTCTACGACTACGAGGAGCTGGGTCGGGGCGAACCGGAGATCATCGAGACGGGACGCAACATCACCCTGGGTGAATATTCCGGCATCAAGGGGTTCCGCAACGTCTACGAGAAGCTGGAGGTGGAGTTCCAGTCCGAGGAGGAAGCCCGCGACATACTGGAGCTGGTACGCTACGCCAACGTCACCACCCAGAAGCCGCTGGTGGAGGACGAGCTCCTCTTCATCGCCCGCTACCCGGACCTGGCCCGCAAGATACTCACCCTGGACCTGTCCCACATCACCTTGAAGAGCAGGGCTTAGGAGGGCGGAAATGGAGGAAGTGCCGGAGGAGGTCCTGAAGAAGTTGGCGCGATACTACAACCTGTACAAGCACGGCACGCCATCCGACGCCATCCCCCCCTGGATTCGCAACATCAATAACATGAGCAAGACGGATCTCGAGTACGAGACCCGGGACGCCATACGGACCTGCCGGGACCTGCGCAGGAAGCTCAACGAGCTGGAATACGAGGGAGAGAGACTCATCCCCGTGAAGAGCAAGCGGGAGAGGATAGCCGAGGAGCTCCGCCGGGAATGGTCCTACATGAGCTATTACCTCTACACCCTCTTCCTCCACTCCGGGGTAAAGGTCTCCGAGGAGGAGTTCGACGAGTTCCTGCGCAACGAGACCGGCAGCCGTTCCTATATCACCAACCTCTCTTCGCAGCGTCATTGACATCTTCGGCCGTGGGACAGCCGGAATGGCCTTCCCCTTGGGTGCTTTCCGCGAGGATGAATTTCATCTCCCTGTCAACGATAAAACGATGGCACGAGAAGCTGCCCTCCGTGGTAACTCCGGCCCCTCGTTTTTTGAATGCACATCCATCAGGGAGGACCTTGACAGGCGGATTCTTGATCATGAAAGGCCATCGGCTGACCTCGTTCTCTCGAGGGGTTAAATTTCTCGTTCCCGCTTCCGATAAAAGATACCGCCCAGAGCTTTTCGTTTGAATCGGGGTCGATGGAGCCATGGACGCTCGCGAGCTGGCGGAAAGGATTGCCTACCTGCTCCTCGAGAGGGGCCACCTCTACGACGAAGACATCGGCTACGAGTTCGGGGTGGACGACTTCGAGGTCATCAAGGCCAAGAACATCCTCTGCCGTTATTACGGCATCGCGGTGGAGAAATGGAACCGCGAGGACGGAGAGGACCGCCAGGCCCTCTTCCTGCTCCCCGAATTCAGCGGCCCCGAGGCCCGGGATCTCATCCACCGCGTCTTTCATGATCCGGACTTCAAGACGCGGCGGAGGCAGCGCGAGGAGGCGCGCAAGTCCGAGATCCGGGGCGAAGTGCGGGAGATCCTGGGACGCCTGGAGGAGGAGTGGGGCGACCTCCTGCCACGGGGCAAGAACGGAGGGGCGGAAACGTGATCCGCCCTCCCGCAAACCGTAAAGCCACGGTCGCAGGTCTCCCTTCCGCGGCGGCGAAGGCTTTCGAAACGCGGTGGTAAAAGGGGTAAAGAACGTCCTTACCCTGGCGCACGGTACGCGCGGAGACCTATCCAAACTTCTCCATCCCCGGTGAATTGACGCCAAGGGTAGTACCAGGGGTTGACGGGGTCTTCGCCCAAGGTGCGACGGCCACGGGTTCACCTTGCTCCGCGCGGAATCAGAGGAAACTCACGCGCACTTCCAGGGCCGCCCTTTCCTTCCTCTCCCATTCCCAGGAGACGGGCTCGCCGCGGGAGAGGAAGGAGGCGGTGATCCCGGCCACGATGGGGTGGTTGAAGGGGTTTTCCACCCGGGCCTCCAGGAACTTTCCCGAACCCCGGGTGAAAATCGGGTTTCCCATACCCCGGTAGGCCAGAAAGAAGAGGTCGCGCACCCGTTCCTCGGGACCGCGCCTCTTCCACTCCAGGCGGGGGAGAACCCGGTCCACCATCTCCTTTATCTCCCGCGCCAGAAGCTCGTCGAGCTCCGGGAGGCGGGTCCGCTTTATCTCCAGGTAAGCGGCATTCATCCCCGCCGTGTCCAGCATGGCCACCGTCTCCCCGTTGTGGGTATCCAGTACCAGCCCCCGGGCGGTGTCCCAGGCGAAGAAGCTCACCGGGAAGGGGGCCCGGCAGCGCTCACACCTCCGGTAGACGATGTTACCCGGCAGGGGATCCTCCTCGAACGTGGGCAGGACGGGCGTGGGAACTTCCCTCCCCCCGATGGTAACCCCGAACCTCTTCTCCCCCTTCTCCTCCCAAAAGGTCACCTCGGCCTCCCTTCCCTCCCCCGCCTGCACCGCTCCCAGCACGTCTCCCGCGAAAAAGGCCTCGCTGTAACACTGGGTACAACCTACCAAGAGCTCACGGCGCTTCCGGTAGGAGATCACCCGGGCATCCGCCATCCCCAGTATGCGAGCCTGGTCGCACAGGAGGTCGTAGAAGTGCCTTCCACCGAAGGGTGCCTTTGCCGCCATCCTTTTCCATCCGGTCATGATGGAACGCACGTAGAGGAAGGCGTCCATAGCTTTGCACCGGGTGAGAATCCTTGAGGCTTCCTCGCCGAACATCTCCGCCGCCCGGCGCAATATGCCTTCCACCACCCGCCTTTCCATGATCACCAGCCTCTGGGCAGAGTCGGGGCTCAGGATGCGGCCGTCCTCCTTCCAGGAATGGTTACGGGATATGGAAAGGGGCACGCCGCAGTCCGGGCAGAGGCGCAGGAAGGGGTGCATCAGGGAAAGGCCGCGGGCGCGCACCACCCTCCTTCCGGGCCGGTATCCCCCTCCGGCCGGGTCAAGCTCTTCCTTCCACCCGGGCGGGCTTTGCGTATGGTCCATGCCTCGAACTTCCGCCTTTCCCGGGCGCCGGAGAGGCCCTTCCGCCGGCAGCATCTTACATGATGCCGGCTTTCCGGACATCGGCGGTCAGGCCGCCAAACGCCCCGCTTACCATGAAACCGTCTCTTCGGATTTACGAATCTCTACCTCGTCACCATTCTAACACGTCCCCATAATGCATCGTCGGGCGGCACCAAGGACTTGAAACGAAAGGGAAAGTCAGGAGAAAGGAGTAACCTCGGTTCTATTACTTGAGTCAAGGTGTTCTGAAGACTTGAGACTAAAGGGGAGGCGGGTAGAAGAACCCTGGGTTCATCGGCTGCGAACGGCCTAACCGTAGATGGAAAGCGAAATCCATAACCAAGCATACGGCGTACCTTCGCCCCCGATCACGGAATCGAAAAGGAGATGAGTGGCGAGTCGCCATTTCCTCTATCCCGTCCATGTACTTCGCGAGCGGATATCCGCGACCGTTGGCCTAAGCGCCGTTATGAGACACCGCGCAACCCGTGCCGGTCCCACCGGTGGATATAAGAGGGTAAGAGGGAGGGGGCGAAACGCCCCCTCCCCCGTACGTGTCCTCCCGAGCCTACTTGAGCTGCTCGCGGGTGAAGCCCAGGATGCGCCGGGCGGTGACCAGAAGCTGTATCTGGCCGGTGCCCTCGAAGATGTCGTTGATCTTGGAGTCGCGCATCCACTTCTCCAGGAGGTACTCGCGGGAATACCCGAGGGGCCCCATGAGCTCCACCGCCTTCTGGGTGATGCGGGTGACCGCGAGGCCCGCCTTGGCCTTGGCCATGGAGGCCTGCAGGTCGTTGCGCAGGCCGTTGTCCAGCATCCAGACCGCCCTCCAGGTGAGCAGGCGGGCCGCCTTCAGGTCGGCCTCCATCTGCATGATGTCCCTCTCCAGGGAGGTCATGCGGTGGGGGTTGATACCGTAGCGCAGCTCCACCCCTTCCTCCTTGAGGGTCTCCTTGATGAAGTCCAGGGCGGCGCGGCCCACGCCGATGGCCATGGCCGCCACCAGGGGACGGGTGGCGTCAAAGGTGGCCATGACCTTCTTGAAGCCCTCGGTCTTGGTCTTGTCCACCACCTCCGGACTGCCCAGGATGTTCTCCTTGGGGATGCGGCAGTCCATGAAGGAGATGGACACGGTGTCCGAGCAACGGATGCCCAGCTTGTCCTCGATCTTGGTGATCTGCATGCCCGGGGTGCCGTGCTCCACGATGAAGGGCTTGATGCCCGCCCTTCCCGCCGAACGGTCCACGGTGGCCCAGACCACCACGAAGCCCTCCGAGTCCTCCAGGGCGCTCTTTCCCGAGGTGACGAAGATCTTCTCCCCGTTGAGCACCCACTCGTCCCCATCCAGGACCGCGGTGGTCTTGATGTTGGCGGTATCCGAACCGGCCTCCGGCTCGGTGATGGCCATGGCTCCCCACACCGGCTTGTCGCCCCGGAAGCGGGCCAGGAACTTCTCCTTCTGCTCCGGGGTGCCACTGGCCTGCACCGCGGCCCCTCCCAGTCCCGGGCCGGGGAAGGAGAGGGCTATACCTGCGTCACCCCAGAAGATCTCCTCGATGGTCACCGCTCCCGCCAGGTTGGTCTCCCGGGGCTTCTTCTCCTTGGCTTCCTCGCCCTCGGCCTTCTTCTCCTCGCCTCCCGCGCCGAAGGCGCCGGCCATGCCCCCGCCCATGAACTTCTGGACCATGTTCAGGAGGTCCCAGGGTTTCTCGTGCTCGTTTTCGTCGTAATAGCGGGCGATGGGTCGGATAGCCGACTCGGCGAACATGTGGATCATGTTCTTGGTGGCCTTGATGCGCGGCGAAAGCTCGAAATCTATGGTCATCTTGCCCACCTCCTTATACCATGACCATGCCCTCGAAGGTGGCGAAACCGCGCGCGTTGCGGAACCACAGCTCCACGGGATTGTCCCGGATGTAGCCGTGCCCGCCCATGATCTGCACCCCGCGGTCGCACACCATCATGGCCATGTCCGCCGCGTAATTCTTGGCCAGGGCGGCTTCCTTCTCGAAGTCCATGCCCTTATCGCAGCGCCAGGCGGCCTCCCAGACCAGGAGGCGCGTGGCGTCCACCTCGATGGCCATCTCGGCGATCATGAAGGCGATGGCCTGGCGGGAACCGATGGGCTCCCCGAAGGCGATGCGCTGGGTGGCGTAGTCCCGGGAGTGCTCCAGGGCCCGGCGGCTCATCCCCACCGCCAGGGCGGCCAGGGCCAGGCGGGAGCGGGATAGAAGGCGGAGGAAATCGCAGCCCTCCTCCTCGCCCAGCCGGCAGACCAAGGGCACCCGGCAGTCCTTGAAGTTCACCGGGTAGGTGGCCAGGGCCTTGATCCCCATGTTCTTCTCCCGGTCGCCGATCTCCACCCCCTTGGTCCCCACGGGGACGATGAAGCCATCCACACCGGAAAAGCCCATCCCGGGATTGGTGGCAGCGAAGACCAGCATGTGGTCCGATTCCTTGGCCAGGGGGACCAGACACTTCTTACCGTTGATGACGTACTCGTCACCGTCCCTCTCCGCCACCGCCCGCATGGCCGAGGGGCAGAAGTTGTAGTAAGGCTCCACCAGCGCGCTGGCGGCCGCCTTGTACTCCTCCCCGCAGAAGGCCGGAAGGTACTGCTTCTTCTGCGCCTCGGTCCCCTGGTCCAGCACGGAGATGACCAGCATGGAGGGGGCCATGAGATGCATGGCCATGGACAGGTCGCCCCATCCCAGCTCCTCCAGGGCGATGACCCCGGTCAGGGCGGAAAGCTCCTCCCCGAATCCCTCATATTCTTCGGGGATGCATCCTCCCAGAAGGCCCAGTTCCCATCCCTTGGCGATAACCTCCTGGGGTATCTCCCCCGACTCGTCGCTTTCCCGCATGGCTGGCTCCATGAGGTCGGCGGCGAAGGAGGATACGGTTTCCTGGACCAATTTCTGTTCGTCGTCCAACTCGAACGAAACCATACGCTTCACCCCTTACTTCTTTCCGGCTGCCAAGACTGTCTCGGTTCGGAGGCGGGAGAGCGGTGGACACTCCTTGACCGTCTCCCTTTCCCGGTTCCGCATCCTTCTCCGTCCCTTCCCTTTACCCACCTCCTCTCGGAGAAACACCCAGACCTTTCCCTTGACCTTACCGTAAAACGCCTTCTTCCGGCAGGGCCTCAGGGAGACCCCAGGGCGCTGCGCAGGGCGCGCCCCACGTCCCCTTCCGCCGGTATGAGGGCCCTTATGTGATACTCCACGATGGTGTCCGCCAGTTCATCAACGTCCATCCCGTTGCCCTTGAGGAGGTGCTCCATGATCAAGTAGACGGTGGAGCCCATGACTATGGAAGTCACCACTTCGACGTCGCATTCCCGCATCATACCCTTCCGGTACATGAGCTGGAACTCCTCCCGGAGCCTCTGCCTGGCCAGGATGGAGAGTTCCTCCACGCGGTCCGAGAAATCCTCGTCCTTGCCCAGCGCTTCCCGGTAGACGATGCTGGTGAGGTCGGGGTTCTCGCTGTGGTAGCGCAGAACCCGGGCCATGTTGTCCCTCCAGGTGCGCAAGACCTTCCCCTTTCCGGAGAGGGCCTCGACGAGCCGACGGTGGTTCTCCTCCAACACCTCCGCGTATCCCTGGAAGTAGGCTTCGATGAGCTCCCTGAATATGTCCCGCTTGGATTCGAAATAGAGATAGAAGGTCCCCCGGCCGATGGAGGACTCCTCCACGATGTCCGAGACCGAGGAGAGGCGGTACCCCTTTCGTGAGAACACCTTGGCGGCGCTGCGTAGGATGTGCTCGCGGCGTTCTGGAGCCTTCATCCTCTTCTTTGGAACTGACATGTCATTACTTTATCCATACGCGCCGCTCAAGTCAACCGAACCCCCCACACCGCCGTTTCCCGCACCGGGCCTTCAACGCAACCGCCGGTCCCAATCGTTGAGGACGATGGCCGCGTCGGCCACCCCGGAGATCATGGCCCCAGGCACCCCCAGGCCGGGATTGGTGCACTGGCCGGCCAGGTAGAGGCGCGGGATCAGGCGGGAACGGTAATTGGGCCGGAAGGGCCCCAGGTTGGTCAGGCTCATCTCGATGCCGAAAAAGGCGCCTTCCGCCACGTTCAGCCGCCTCTCCAGCTCCGTGGGGGGGACGGAATCCAGCCATTCCACCGCGTCCGCCAGGCCCGGCAGGCACCTGCCGTCCAAGAAACGCACTACCTCCCAGGCCCACTCCCCGGCTATGCGGTCCCAGTCGTGGTAACGCAGGCGGTAGGGCGCGATGTAGAAGACGGAAAGGACGTCCTTTCCCTCCGGGGCCAGGCCGGGATCGTCGAAGGTGGGGCACACCAGGAGGTAGGCGCCGTCCGCGGGGCGGTAGAGGAGGCCCCGGTCGTAGTAATCCACCCAGATGTTGTCCACCTGCTCCCTGGGGTTGGCCACCAGGGACATGTGGGCTCCGATGCCCTCGAGCTTCCGGGAGAGCCCCATGTGGATGAGGGGGGCGGGGATGGAGCACGGCTGTCTGCGCACGGTTCGCACCGCCCAGGAAGGAAGGTTCTCCTCCCCCACCAGTTTCAGGTAGGTGATCCTCGAGTGGGCGGTGGAGATAACCGCTCGGGAGGTCAGGGCGGTTCCGTCGACCAGCCTTACCCCACGTGCCTCCCCGCCCTTCACGATCAGTCTGTCCACCTCGGCGCCCAGACGGATGTCGGCTCCGAACCCCTCAGCGATGCGGGCCAGCGCCGTGGGGATGGCTATCATGCCCCCCCGCGGGTAGTAATAACCCATGCGCCCCATGTGGGCCATCATGGTGAAGAGGCCAGTGCAGCGGTGGGCGGGGAGCCCGGCGTAGAGGTTCTCCCACCCGAACATGAGCTGGAGGCGCGGATGGCGGAAATAGCTGCGCACGCACCTGTCCATATTCCGGAAAAGGAGCTTGAGGTTCACGGGGAGGGCGTAGACGATCTCCCGGTTGGCGGCCAGGCGCGCCAGGCTGGTAATCTTTGTCAGCTCTTGGAGCGCCGGCAAGGGGCGGCGGAGAAAGGACAGGTAGGCGTCGAACAGCTTGCCCATGTCCCGGCAGTAACGGTAATAGCCGTCCACGTCGCTCGGGGATATGCTCCGCACCACCTCGGCCATGGCGTCGATGTCTCGGGGGAGGGGATAGGCGCTGCCGTCCTCGAAATACACGTAGTAGACGGGGTCGATGACCTTCCAATCCAGGTAGTCCTCCAGGCGCAGGTCCAGGAGCTCGAAGAGCTTGTAATAGAACTCGTGCCCAATGACGAAGATGGCCCCCACCTCGGGCCGGAAGCCGTTCACGTCGTAGTTGGAGCAGCAACCCCCAAGCCTTTCCAGGCGCTCTAGGACCGCCACGCGCAGGCCCTGCTTGGAGAGGAGGCACGCCGCGGTCAGTCCGCTCACCCCGGCGCCCACCACGATGACGTCATACTGGTCAGCCATACCCGTCACCCCCTAAACGAACACCCGGAAGGGCAGTTCCCGGAGCTCGAACAGGGTCTTGCGCAGGCGCCGGCGGGCCTCTTCGTCGAGCCGGAAGGCCAGGGCGAACCCCAGGAAGAGCCCGCCCGCAAGGATGGCGGCCAGAAGCGGAGCGCGCCCGCGGGCTACCGAATCTCGGTCCATGGCGTACCTCCCGAATCCCCGGTACCCCTCCCAGGGCGCGCTTTAGTACGCCAAGTCATCCAAGGGAAGTTTAAGACTTTCGCCCCCGCTGCACAACCCGGTTGGTGTGATCTTCCATGCGGGTGTCCCTTTCCCGGTTTCGCAACCCCCCGCCCCAATACCGACCCTGGAGGAAGAAGTTCATTCGCCTCGGATTACTCCCGCCGTGAACATGCCCGCGAGGACTTTCGTCAGTCGACTGGAGAAACCGGGTTCGTAATCAGGGCTGCTAGCGTACAGGTGCTTTCCTCGATGGCCTGACCGTTCCCTTAATCGAAAGGCGGAAGGGGAATTTTCATCCTAAAGGGCGCGGGGCTCTTCCGCAACGTCCTTCATGACCTTTTTCAGCCTCTCCCGGGCCGCCGCCAGCACCCCCTGTCTATCCCGCAGCTCTTCCTGCGCTTCAAGGATCCTTCCAGCCCCCTCTTCCATCTCCCGCAAGGCCTTCTCTATCCCAATCTCGATGGCCTCCAGCGTTCCCTGGATAACCTCATCCACCCGGCAGGAAAGTGCGTTGACGCTTTTCTGGAGGCGCAGGAAAAAATCATAACGGACCCTCCCGCAGTGGCGATCGAAAAGGGTCAGCAATTCCGCCCTCTGTTTCCTCCTTATCAGGCGGCGGGAAAGGCCTCTTGGCAACATCCTGGAGATGGCCCCGAAGATGATCTCCAGGTCGGTGAGGGAATCTCCCATTTTGAACCAGAATTCCCCTTCATCACTCAGAACTATTTCCGTCTCCAGGCGGGGAAGCAACAGGCCGAAGAGGTCTCCAGCTATTTCCAGAATGCGGTTAGCGATGGCGTTGGCCCTGTCCATGTACATCCTCGCCATGGCACGGAAGGCATCGGATAGCCGCTCCTCCTGTATTTGCCTCCAGGAGAGGAAGGTCTCCCTGATCTCCTCGCGGATGAAATCAGCCAGGGCCTGGTTAAGGGAGGAACCGGAAAGCCCAGCGTTCTCCTCGAAAAAGGCGTCGAAGCGCTGTAGCAGGGGCGCCGTCTCCTCTTTCTTGAAACGCTCGATCTCCTCGTCCAGCATCTCCTTCACCAGGCGTTCGTGATCACCCCGAATGAGGAAACGGACTTCCTCCCGCTCCCTCCGTATCAATTCCATTTGCTCGCGGAAGGAGGCCACCTTCCTCAGGAGTTCCTCTCTGGGATGACCGATAAGCGCCATTTCCAGCTCCAAGGACGCGTATTCGTCGTCCAGGAGCCTCTGGAGCATCCTGGCGCTGGATTCCAGCAGCAGCCTACCCTTTTCTTTCATCAAAAAATCCTCGAGCGCGGCCAGAAAATCCGGCAGGCCGCTCCGTTCCAAAAGCGAGCCGTCACCCGTCACGGCCGCCTTGAGGGCCATTTTCGCGGACAGGGGATGGATCTCCAGGCCGTCAAGACCCACGGCTTCCGAGATGACCTGCCGGTTGAAGGCCAGGGATTCCTCCAAATCCTCCCGCTCCAGGTAATCGACCTTGTTCTGAACGAAGAAGACCTTCCGGACGTTGCTCCTTATGCGGTGAAGAAAATCCAGCTCCGATCGGCTCACGGGAGGGTCGGCCGAAAGCATGAAGATGACCGCGTCCGCGTGCTGGAGGAAAGAATATGCGGTCTCGTCGTTGTGGAGATAGGTGGATCCGGTTCCCGGAGTGTCCACCAGACATACCCCGTCCTTCAAAAACATCGAAGGGTAGAACACCTCCACGTATTTCACCCCTAAACGGTTCTCGGGGTTTCCCCTTTCGGTCACCAAAGCGGGCAATCCGGTCACCGGTATATCCTCGCTGCGGCCGTCGAGATAATGAACGGTGGCCCTGATGTTCTCCCCGTAACGAAGAATGGTGTTAATGGACGTGAGGGGCACCACCGAGCTCGGCAGGATTTCCGCTCCCAAAAGGCCGTTGATGAAGGTGGTCTTCCCTCGTTTGAACTGGCCCATGACCACCACGTGAAAATTCTCCGCCTTCAGCTTCCGCCTTACCCCTTCCAATCCCTCGCTAAGAGTGCGGGAAGCAGCAAATTCCGCGCCAAATTTCACATCATCGATAATGGCGAGGATCGAATCCCGGATCTCCTTGTACGAACTCATCCCTCTTCTCACCTTCCCTAAAAAAGAAGAGCTCCTACCTCTTGGGTAGAAGCTATCAGCCCCTTTAAGGGGGCAAAAGGCGAGCTTCATCGCCATTTCCCTGCGCCGCCCTCATGCTTCCGCGGCGGCATGAAATGCTGGATAAATTATAACCCTCGTTCGCCGAGCGTCAATCTCACCTTCTCACTTCCCAGTGGAGGTTGGTTCCTCGAAGGGATCGAAGGTCAGTCGTACGGCGCGGCTGGGCTGCGTGTAACCGGCCCGGGTACGCCAGTGGAGGACCGGCCATCCCCTTTCCTCGGCCATGATCCGCAGTCTCCGCTGAGGGTTCACCGCCACCGGATGTCCCACCGCTTCCAGGAGAGGGAGGTCGGCCAGGCTGTCGGAATAGAACCAGCACTCCGAAAGGTCCACCCCCCGTGCTGCGGCGTAAGCCCGGGCCAGCTGTTCCTTTCCCTCCCCGTAGGGCAGGGGCCGTTCCAGCTCGTCGGTAAGGTAACCATCGCGGACCGGGGCCACGGCGGCTATCTTGTCGTCCGCCCCCATCTGGACCCGTACCTTCTCGCAGATGTACTCCCCGGCCGCAGTGGCGATCACCGTGAGGTGTCCCCGGGCCTTGTGCTCCGCGATGCACTCCTCGCCCTCCCGGAATAGGCGGGGCATGATGCAGGCCTCGTAGGCCTCGTCAAGCATGCGGACGAGCTCCCCTATGGGGTACTTCCCGCACTCCTGGAAGGTCCAGCGATAGACCTCCTCTCGCGGCAGGCGGTTCAGCCGGTAGAGGATGGTGAACTTGAGGGCCTTCCACACCGCTTCCCAGCCCAGCAGGCCCTTCCTCACCATGTAGGCCACCACCAGGTTGCCGTTGGCCCCGTCCAGAAGGGTATGGTCCAGGTCGAAGAAGGCTATGGGTTGGCTTTCCATCTTATTCCATGGAGATCGTCGCCGTCGTATCGCCTATTACCATACAGCAATTCATCCTCCCCATCTAGCGAAGGGGAGATCACCCCTTTTCCTGAATTTGCTGCTCGTTTTGCCAGGATGATAGGGTGGTCTCTCTACCTTTTTCAACCCTGAAAGCGCCCACTAAGACGATACAGCATCTCCCTTCCCCTACCCGGCATGGCTTTCTTTGACCCTCGATTACATATCGGACAGGGGCGGTTCCGCTACCTCCTGGGAGCCGTCCTCACGAAAAAGTTTACCAAGGATGGCCATCTCCCGGGTCCCGGCCGCCATGCGGTTTCCGCCTTCTCCCTCAGGGCACGAAGGCCACCTTGATCGCCCGGTGCTTGCCCTTGTGGAGGGCCACGTCGAGGGCCTTCGGGTATTCTTCCAGGCTGAAGCGGTGAGTTACCAGGTGGGAGATGTCCACCCTCCTCTCCTTGAAGAGGCGCAGGGCGAGGGCGAAGGTATGCATACGCTCTCCCCCCCACTCCTCCTCTTGGTAAGCGTAGATACCGCGCAGGGTGAGCTCCTTCAGCCACACGGGAGTCCAGTCTATATGCCTGGGTTCCCCTATGCCCAGCATGTTGTACCACCCGCCGCCCTTCAGGATGCGCAGGGAGGTGTGCACGGTCTCCGTGTTGCCCACGGCGTCGAACACCCGGTCCACCCCCCCGATGAGAAGGGGCTTGACCAGGAGGGGGGTATGCATCTTGGCCCCGGTGAGCTCGGCCACCCGGCGGTAGAAGTCCTTCCCTCCCGGCCGCAGTACCTCCTCCGCCCCCATATCCCGGGCCACCCGGGAGTGGAAGGGGTCCACCTCCGCGGCCAACACCCGCACCTCCGGATGCAGGGCGCGCAGGGCGGCGATGGTGCACAACCCCATTACCCCGCAGCCGAAGACCAGCACCGTCTCCCCCGGCTTTAGGCGGTTGGCCAGTACCATGTGCAGGGTGGTGGCGAAGGGCTCGGTGAGCACGGCGTTCTCGTCGCTCACCCCGTCGGGTATCCTGTGGAGCTGGGAAACGTGGGCCAGCCCCATCTCGCTTATGTAACCGTGTATCCCCGCGGTGTTACCCTCGAACATCCCCGCCGGGAGGTTACCCTCCGTGAAGTTCTCACACAGCTGGTACCTCCCCTGGGCACACATGGGACAGGGGGGCTCGATGCCCCTCTGGCGACACCCAAGGATGGGCATAACCGTCACCCGGTCGCCCGGCTGGAAGCCCTCCACCGCCTCGCCCACCTCGGCGACCTCCCCGCATACCTCGTGTCCGATGACGAAGGGGAAGGAGGAAAAGGGGGCCAGGGTGAGGCTCTCGCGGCAGAGCACGATGCTCAGGTCGCTCCCGCAGAACCCGGACAGCCGGGGCTTGATCTTCACCCATTCCGGTCCCGGGAGCTCGGGTTCGTCGATCTCCCTCACCTTCGCCGGGGCCAGGTCAGTGGTCAGGACCTGGGGCCACCTGCGGGCCAGGGCCCCGGTGAGCAGGTACTTCGGGATGTTGTACTCGAACACCAGCGCCTTCATGCCGCATCCCTCCCCCGCCGAAACCGCCAGCCGACATTCTCTACATTATAAATTCACATTATAGCTTCATCGGTGGCATTTGGGCTCGGGCTTCTTTACATGGAGATTTCCCTAAAACTACCTGCTCTTTTTACGCGAACCTTTTCCCTCCACAGCTCCACCATGAGGGCCTGAGAGATGCGCCAAGTCTCAACGCCCCTTGAATTCCGGCTTGCGCTTCTGGAGGAATGAAGTTATTCCCTCCACCACGTCGGCCGTGGACACGGCGATGCCCTGGAAGGTGGCCTCGAAGTCCAAGCACGTGGAGAGATCGGACTCGAAGGAGCGGTTGAGCATGCGCTTTATCATCCCTATGGCCCGGGTGGGTCCTTCGGCCAGCCTCCTGGCCAGTTCCATGGCCTCCTCCATGAGCCTCTCGTGGGGTACCACCCGGTTCACCAGCCCCATCTCGTAGGCTCGCCGGGCGTCCACTGCCTCGCCGAAGAACATCAACTCCTTGGCCCGCGCCAGGCCCACCAGCCGGGGCAAAAAGAAGGTGCCCCCGGCGTCGGCCACCAGTCCCCGCCTCACGAAGACCTGGATGAAGCGGGCCTTCTCCGAGGCCACCAGGAGGTCGCAGGCCAACGCGAAATTACAGCCCGCCCCCGCCGCGTCGCCGTTGATGGCTCCCACCACCGGCTTTTCCATCTCCGCCATGGTCCGGATAAGGCGGGAATAGAGCCCCGCCGAGAGCCGCATTCCCATGGGTGTGTGCCCATCGCTGCGCGCCCCTCCCCCAGTCAAGTCGGCGCCGGTGCAGAAGCCGCGCCCCTCCCCGGTGACCACCACTGCCCGCACCTCGTCATCCTGTTCCAGTTCCTCGAACCTCCGGGTGAGGGCCTGGAGCATGTTGAAGTTGAAGGCGTTCAGTACCTCCGGCCGGTTTAGGGTCACCACCTCCACGGCTCCCTCGCGCCGGAAAAGCACCTCATCCATGGTCACCTCCTTGTACCCTGTTTCCATAATTTAACATATGGTTACTTTTTTCGTTCCAGCCCATTCAATTTCGTTTTTTCATCCACCCTCCGTCGCGGCCTCCAGCCTGGTCCTATCCCGGTAAAAAGCGCAAAAGATCCGGTCCCACAAGCTCACGCACGCATTCCCTGATCTCCCGCGCCGTGCGGCGCAGGAAATCCGTGGACTGGCCCAGCGGGTCGTCGATGGTGAAGCGGTGATCGTAGAGGTGAAAGTAATGGAGGAAGAAAAGGCGCAGCTTCTCGTTGAGGTCACCCTCGCCCGGCCCCTTCTCCAGCCCCTCCACGTGCCTTATCCACGACCTCAGCTCCACGAGGCGCTTCTCGGGATCCCGGGCCTTCAGGCGGTGTCCCTTCTCCCGTCCCTGGATGACGAACTCCTTGAGGGTGAAGACCTTGTCCACCGCCTCCTGGTATCGGGTGAGGAGGCGCTGGCTGTTGTGCATGGCCATGGTCAGGACGAGATCCGCCCTTCTTACGTCCTCCTCGCGGAGGGGGCGGGCACGGTGGCTTGAGACGTCCAATCCCCATTCTTCCATGATCCGCAATACCTCCCCGGGGGGCGGTTCTCCGTCGCGGGCATCCAGTCCCGCCGAGGACACCATCACCTCTCCTGCCGGTGCTCCGGAGTCCAGCGCCTCGCGCAGAAAGGCTTCGGCCATTACGCTCCGACAGATATTGCCGGTGCATACGAAAAGAATTTCCAAGCGTCCTCCTTCACCTCGGCGGCCGATCCCGACGGCAGCCTTTTAATATCTCCGCCGCTTTCTCCCTGGCGGATGGCCCCCTCGGGATTAGGGACCATAGACATTAACCGTGCACACGATTAACCCGTAAACGTGAAGGGTATCTCCAAGCAAATCTCCCCTTCCCGCTTTCGGCACCTTATCCCTCCCCGAACACCTCAGCCGCCTTCTCCAGGTAGACCTTGAGGTCCCCCTCGCTGAAACAGACGAAGTACACCTTCTTCAGGGAGGGATTGGCCTCCAGGACCTCCTTGACCGTGCGCAGGGCGATGGGCGCGGCACGTTCGATGGGGAAACCGTAGGCCCCGGTGGAGATGGAGGGGAAGGCCACCGTCTCCAACCCGTGCTGCACGGCCAGGGCCAGGCTGTTGCGGTAACAGTCGGCCAAAAGCCTGTCCTCGTCGCGATCACCTCCATGCCACACCGGGCCCACGGTATGGATGACGTGCTTGGCGGGAAGCCGGTACCCCCCGGTTATCTTGGCCTGCCCCGTCTCGCATCCCCCCAGGGTTCGACATTCCTCCAGGAGCTGGGGTCCCGCCGCCCGGTGGATGGCCCCGTCCACCCCACCCCCTCCCAGGAGGGACCTGTTGGCGGCGTTGACGATGGCATCCACCTCGAAGGTGGTGATGTCCCCCTTGGTGATGACCACTCGGCCGTTCATGTATTCCTTCACCGTTTCCACCTCCTTATAGCAAGAATTACCATCTCTATACTTCCTTTCCTGCGTCGCCTACTGGACTCCGCATTTGGCCCGCCTTAGGCCCACCAGGGAAAAGACGTCTCGTCTCCCCATGGCGTTAAGCGATCCAGCTTCCTGGTTTCACGGCACGGAATATTCTTTTCTCATGCCAGTTTACATGTCCCCTTAGTCGGCTCTCCGCCGTGTTCGAGGGGACATACTCTTTTCCACAGTTCCTTCTTCGTACCCGGCGATCCTCACGACTCGCCCCCGAGTCCTTCTCCGCCAGGAGGCTCCTCTTCCGGATAGAGAAGCTTCCTGGCCTCCGATGCTCCCTCATGTATCGCCTCCAGGAGGCGGCGTGGCTCCACCGCGTCCCCGACCGACACCGTCCGTAGGCCCATCTCCTCCGTGACCAGGAGTGGTTCCCGGCATGGCGCCGACCCTACCGCCCACACTACGCTGTCCGCCTCCAATACTTCCTCGGCGCTCCCGCGTAGGATGATGGCTCCCGACTTCGTCACCCGCATAACCCTGGACCCCAGCAGAAGCTTGCCGTGCTCGCGAAGGCGGCGATGGAGGTAATAACCGTGTGAGGTCAGGGGGGACACCGGTGGCGCCTCCGCCTCCTCCACCACCGTGACCTCGTGACCGCGATCGATGAGGAAATCGGCGGTCTCCATGCCCACCGGACCGGCGCCTACCACCAGCACCCGTTTCCCGGGCTTCACCTTCTCCAGCAGCACTTCTCTGGCCTCCAGGTTGTGAGGTAGATCCACTCCCGGGACGGAAGGGACGACGGGATCTGCCCCGCTGGCGGCCACCACCCCTTCCCAATCCCCCTCTTTAAAGACATCCCTCCAGTCGGACCTTCCCGTCTCCACCCGTACCCCGAGGTTCTCCAGGCGCCGGACCGCCCAGTCCACCCACCTGCGGTAGGGTTCCTTGTGCGGGGGTCGGGAGGCCGCCCGCAGCTGTCCTCCCACCTGGTCATCCCTCTCCAGCAAGCGGACTTCGGCCCCGCCCTCCCCGAGGGTCATGGCTGCCTGGAGACCCGCCGGCCCGGCGCCGATCACCAGGAAGGGGCCCCTTCGCGCCGTCGGGACCCGGAAGCGGCGCCATTCCATGCCGCATTCCGGGTTGACGGTGCAAGTGATGGAACGGAACTCGAACATAAGGCGCTCTATGCACCCCTGGTTGCAGGAAAGGCAGGGCCGGATGTCCTCGTGCCTCCCCTCCATGGCCTTGGCCAGGAAATGGGGGTCGGCCAGGTGCTGCCTTCCGAAGGCTACCAGGTCGGCGCGGCCGGAGGCCACCACCTCCTCCGCCAGGCGGGGGTCGTGGAGCTTGCCCACCACGATTACCGGTACTCCAACCGTTTCCCTCACCTTGGCCGCGTTATCCACGTTGATGCCCTCCGCATGGTGGAGGCCGGGACAGGTGGGGTTGCCCGGGGAGTCGTATACTCCCCTGGATACATGGAAGGCGTCCACCCCATCCTCCACCAGCAGGGGAAGCAGGGGCAGGAGGTAATCCAGGTGATAACCGCCCTTAACGTCCTCACTGGCCGAGAAACGGAAGATGACCGGGAAATCGCGGCCAGCTTCCTCTTTCACCGCCCGCACCACCTCGCGCGCGAAGCGGAAGCGCCCGGTGGCGTCGCCTCCATACTCGTCCTCCCGGCGGTTGGAATAGGGGGAGAGGAACTGGTTTACCAGGTAACCGTGGGCCCCGTGTACCTCCACGGCGTCGAAACCGGCCTCCCTGGCCCTCCTGGCCGCCGCGGCGTAACAGGCCACCAGGTCTCCTATCTCCTCCCGGGTCAGGGCCCGCGGTACCTGGCCCAGGGCCCTGCTAGGCAGGGGCGAGGGGGCCACAGGTTGACCCCCTATGACCTGTGGGAAGGTCTCCCGGCCGGCGTGGTGGAGCTGTGCCGCCACCGCCGCTCCCGCCTCCTTCACCGTCCCGGCCAGTTCCGAGAGGCCGGGGAGGAAGGAATCGTCGTAGATCGCCAGCTCGGAGGCGAAGCCCTTTCCCAGGGGGTGCACGGCCATCACCTCGGTGATGATGAGGCCCACCCCTCCTTCGGCGCGTGCCCGCAGATAGGCGGTGAGCCTGGGGGTGGGTTCGCCCTGTGGCGAGGCGTAGCCGGTGCCCATGGCGGGCATCACCGTGCGGTTGCGGAGCCTGAGGCCGCCGATCTGCACCGGTTCCCACAAGGAGCTCCCGGCCCTCACCACCTCGCTTCCCACCCTTCCCTCTCCCGACCTTCGATTCCGAATAGCCGTCTCGTTTTCCGAAGCCATTCTTTTTACCGTTCCAGCGGGGAGGATCAGGCGAAGACCTCGCGGCCCCCGTCGATGAGGAAGACCTGTCCGGTCACGTAACTGGAGGCGTCGGAGGCCAGGTAGATGGCCAGGCCCACCATCTCCTCCGGCTCAGCTATCCTGCCCAGGGGGATGGAGGCCAGGGCGGTCTTGAGGATGGCCTCGTTGCCCCACAAGGCCTGGCTGAAATGGGTGCGCACCAGCCCGGGCGCTATGGCGTTCACCCTCACTCCCTTGGGTCCCCATTCCTGGGCGAAGACCTTGGTGAGCATGTTCACCGCCGCCTTGGATATGGAATAAACTCCCAGGAAGGGCGTGGGGCAGAAGCCCGCCTCGGAGGAGATGTTGATCACCGATCCCGAACCCTTTTCACACAGCACCTTGCCCACCTTCTGGGTGAGGAAGAAGACCCCCTTGACGTTGACGTCCATGATCTTGTTCCAGGCGCCCTCCTCTATCTCCGCCGTGCTGCAGAAAACGGGGTTGGTGGCGGCGTTGTTCACCAGTATGTCTATGGTACCATATTTTTCCAGAGTACCCTGGACCAGCCTCTCGATGCCCTCCAGGTCCCCCATGTGGGTGGGGATAACGTGGGCCTCCCCTCCCCTCTCCAGGATGCCCTTGCGCACCTCTTCCAGGGCCTCCGCCTTCCGGCTGGCCAGCACCACCTTGGCCCCCATCTCGGCGAATCCCTCGGCGATGGCCTTCCCTATGCCGCGGCTCCCGCCGGTGATGATGGCCACCTTGTCCTGCAGGGAAAACTTCTCCTTGTACAACTTCACCTACCTCCTTCCGGTCCGCCCTCCTGGTGACGGCTCTCTTTACTGCCTTTCCCTCCCCGGGCGGAGAAGGACTCCCGCCGTTTCCACCCGCGGGAAGGCTTTCTTTCCCTCGACGGAATCAAATATCCCGACCGTATTAGTATAACCTTTCCAGGACGGAAACAGGCGGTGCCGCTTCGACGCAGGGAATCGGCTGCATGGAGCGAGGATCGAACCAAGGCTCAGGCGAGGGAGGAATCCAGCCTGATGCAGGTCCCCGCCTCGGAGAACATCTCGCGGAGTGCAAAAATGGGATGTCCGACCCCACGGAGCGGTTCGGATGCCGGGAACGGAGGCGTGAGGCGTTCAGGCAAGGGAGGAATCCAGCCTGATGCAGGTCCCCGCTGGGCTGAAGACAAAACGCGAGCCGAAGGCGGCAGATAACCGGCAGGACGCCTCCTGCCCCGTGCAGTGGGAGAAGGCCAGCCGCTGGGGGTCCATGTCCCGTAAAGCCCTTATGGTGGCCTCCAGCTGGTCCTTTCCCAGGAAGGACAAGTGCGAGCCTCCCACCACGGCCAGGATCCTCTCCTTTCCGGCGATCTCGCGGGCGTAAAGACAGGTGTTCACCGCCCCGGCATGGGCGCACCCCAGGACAACCACCAAGCCCTCGCCCGCGTCCACCACCATTCCCTGGTCGTCCAGGAAGGGATCCGCGACCAGCTCGCCTTCCCGCTCGCATTTCAGGTCCTGGTCGCCGGGCTCGAAATCCGTACGCCGGGGTATCTCCCCGGTTACCCACACGCCTTCCGCCAACTCCAGCGGCCCGCTGTTCTCCTCCCAGAGCGCTCCCGCGCTCTCCAGGAAATCCCTTCTCCAGGGGATACCGATGTAGCGCTTGAGGTCCCCCTTCTGGAAATACTTGGCATCCAGGGCCCGGGGGTGGCAGATCACCCTCTTCGGCCCCGTGCGCTGGAGTATAAAGGGCAGCCCCGCCGTGTGGTCGTAGTGGCCGTGGGATAGAACCACCGCCTCCACGCCGCGCAGGTCCAGGCCCAGGCGGTCTGCGTTCCGCCGCGCCGCCTCCCCTTGGCCCGCGTCCAGAAGGAACTTCCTTCCCTCCACCTCCACCAGCAGGGAAAGCCCGTGCTCCGCCTCGAAAACCGGCGGCGCCGCCGTGTTGTCGGAAAGCACCCAGATTCTGATCTCCCGCATGGTCGTCCCCTTTCCTCGTCGCGCACCTCCTTGCGGCGTCTGCTCCTTTCCCTCCTCTGATACGTCGCCGCCCCTCCTTATCCACCTGAGCCCGCCTCGACCCGCCTTATCTCCATCCGTCCCGGCGTAAGGAGTGCTTTTCGGCTTGTGGACCCCCCAGCGGCCGCGTGCTCCCTCCTCCCGCGCCGGGCCTTGGCACGTCCCGTTCCCGCGTGCTTGACTCCTTTCCCCATCCTGCCCTCCCGGGATGGATAAATCTTTATAGCATATGAATTTTACCATCCCGCCCTCCATGCTTCGTGTGCGGCCGTCTCTCCCTGGGCGCAATCCCCGATACCTTCCCCGGCCCGCGGATGGACAGGGCGCGAAACCCTAAATGCTTTGCCCGTTCCGGAGGAAGGAAAGGCGGGTTCCCCCGGTGTCCATGACCGGATGGCAGGAGAGCCCGCTTTTACGGATGGACCCGACGGTCCATCGACAGCCGGTCCAAAAGGACGCGAGCGGGAAGCTAGAGCCGGAGGAATGGATGCGGTTGGTTGGGGAGGTACCCTGGCACACAAATTATGAGCCCGGTGAACCCGGACCGGGAAGACGGGTGAAAGGCCTCCCGTTTTATGCTTAAATTACCTGCAGGTGCCCGAATTTCGGAGTGGAAGACATGCGCGTTTTGCCCTTTCGCCTCCCAGCCAGACCCGGAAGGCCTTTTTTCACCCCCGGCCACCGGCCTTCGCCGGCCACGGCCCGAGGAGTTGATGCCGTTCACCGCCTTCCCTCGCGTCACCGCGCCGGACGCTTTGTTTTGCCGCCCTTGTTCCTGGGCCTCTTCCTGCTGGCATACGCGGCGGCGTTCTTCCCGCCCGCCACCCACGCCCAGCCGGTTTACACCTACGATGCCTTCCACTCCCGCTACCAGGTCCGGCCGGACGGGACGGTGCTCGTGCAGCACCGTGTCACCTACCGCTTCGAGGACCCCTCGGGATGGGTGGGCCTCACCGTCCCCGCCAAGCTGGGCAGGGTGGTCGACGCCCGTGTCCTGGACGGAGGGGGCGAACCCCTGCCGGAAGAACTCTGGGACCTGGAGCGGAAGGATAACGGAGTCATACTGTGGTTCAACCCCTCGAATTCGGAAGGACCAGTCACCGTAATCTACGAATACCTCGTTACCGGAGCCCTTAAGGCGGAGGGGGAACGGGTCTTCCTGCACTGGACGGGAGTGCCCGTGGAACGCTCCTCTCCGGTACTCGAGTCCTCCGTGTCCGTGGAGCTCCCCGCGTCCGTTTCTCCCGGAGAGCTCCAGCTGCAGGTAAAGACCGCCAATTACAGGGGGCAGGTCCAGAAGCGCGTGGTGGGAGACCGGCAAGCGGTCGCCGAGCTGGAAGGGCTGGAGAGCCAGACCTCCTACGAGTTCACGGCCTCATGGCCGTCGCGCATCATGGACCTCACCGGCGCCGGCTTCACCTCCCAGGAACCCGCCGCCGGCGAGGAGGAGCCTACCGAGAACCTCAGGAGTTGGGAGTTCGAGCGCTTCGACGTGGACATCACCGTGCATCCCGACGCCACCTTCACCGTCCGCGAGACCCAGGTGGTGCGTTTTCAGGGAAGTTTCACTTACCTTACCAGGGACATCCCCACCCGGGTTGCGGCGTTCGAGGAGGGCAGGACCTACGGGAAGGTGCACATACGCGATTTCGTGGTCTATGACCTGGAAGGAAATCCCCTGGATACCGACTCCTGGGTGTTGGAGGACACGGACGGCGGAAGGAGAGTGCACCTCACCTTCCAGGCCACCGACCAGACCCTGGGATGGATAATCGAATACCGGATCAGTGGAGCCATCATCTTCGCCCCGGAATACGACCGCCTCCGCTGGAACGCCGTCTCCCGCTTCCGGGAGGCGAACATCGCCTCCTCGCGGGTCACGGTGAGGCTGCCCGAAGGCGTGGACCAGGAGGCGGTGAAAACGGCTGTCAACGTGGACCCCTACGCCCCTCCGCGGAAGTACGACCTCGGGAAGGAGGACGGATTACTTTGGTGGGAGGCCGCGGACGTCCCGCCCTTCACCACCTTCACCCTGGACGTGGCCTTCCCCAAGGGCCTGGTGGCAGTTCCCTGGGCCTACCGGCGCTCCGCCGGCGCGGTGGGCATCGCCTCCGGGGCTGCCATCATGCTGGGCACCCTGGCCGTCATGCTCGCCCTCTGGTGGAGGAAGGCCAGGGAGGCGGGGGGCCGGAGAGGCCACGTGGTGCGCTACGACCCTCCGGAGGGCCTGTCCCCCGCCATGGTGGGCATGCTGGTGCGACAGAGTCCCGACGTGGCGGACATCACCGCCACCATCGTGGATCTTGCCAGGCGCGGTCACCTTACCATCTTCGAGGAGGAGAGGAGGGGCATCATCCGCCGGCGCATCTTCGGGTTCCAGCGTCTCAACAGGGAATCTACCGGCCTTCTGCCCTACGAGGAACGGTTACTCAACGACCTCTTCGCGTCGGGAGACAGGGTCACGGAGGACGACCTTAAGGGCAAGTTCCACACCCATCTCCAAGCCCTCAAGGAGGACATCATCAAAGAGGTTCTGGCCAGAGGGCTTTTCTCGCGCGACCCGGCCAAGCTGCGGCGCACTTACATGCATATCGGCTGGGGATTCCTCGGCCTGTCGGCTGCCCTTTACTTCTTACTTCCCCACCTATTCGACCCCGGATGGCTGTGGGTTCCCGCGCTGGCACCCGCGCCCGCGGGCGTAATCGTCTGGGCGGTGGGATGGGCCATGCCCCGGCGTTCGCGGGCCGGTTCCCGAGCCTACGGGGAAGCCATGGGCTTCAGGGAATACCTGGTCACCGCGGAGAAGCCTGCGCCGGAGCACATGACGCCGGAACATTTCGAGAAGAACCTCCCCTACGCCCTGGTCCTGGGCGTCGTGGAGCAGTGGGCGCGCAAGTTCGAGGGCCTTCATGAACAACCCCCCACCTGGTTCAGCGCCACCGATCCCGCAGGGGGGGCCGTGCTCCTGGGCCGCACCCTGGACTCCATGAACGGGAGCCTCACGCGGACGTTATCCTCGCGGCCATCCTCCAAGGGCTCCGGCGGCGTCTTCGAGGGCGGGCACTCCGGCAGCGATTTCGGAGGGGGCGGGTCCTCCGCCGGCTGAACCATCCGCAACATTCTGGCTTAACGCCCAGGGGCGCAAATGGCGGGGGTAACCCTTTTCAGGGGTGGCTTCCCTAGATCTTCCGTCGATTCGGCAAGCGAAAATTCGGGTAAAAACCCCCATGCCGGCCGGCAAAACGGGGGCTTATAACGTTCACGGGCGGTGGGGATGGTCGTGCGGGTGTTGGTGGACGTGGCTGTGCGGGTGACTGTGTTCCCCTTCCGTTCCCTCCGGATGTTCGTGGTTGTGGGCATGTAGATGAGAATAGGCCGACAGGACCTGCAGGCGGACGGCGGCCTCCACCGCCTCCTGCAAGTCCTTTTGCGCCTCCGCCAGATCCTTCCTGGCCTCCTCCAGCCGGCCGGAAACCTCCTCCCATCCCAGGTTCCCGGCCAGGGCCTCCAGCTGGGCCAGGGAGGAATCTTCCTCCCGCAGACGACCCAGCGCCTGCCGGAGGACCACCTTCAGCACCAGCGGCGAACGGTCCTCGTGCTCGCTCATGGGAAGATTATAACTCAATATCCCAGCCACGCAAGGAAGGTTAGCTGGAAACGCCTTCCAGGACACCGGCGCTGGCCCCACTCCCGGGGCCCAATGTCGACTGGCCCTCCCATTGCCCTTTCGGGGAGTCCGTTTTTCCGGAAAAGGCTCACTTTTCCTATTTTCGAGGATTAAAACGACGGTCAGCCTCGAGTTCAAATGCCGTTTCAGTGGAATACGAACGCCTCCACGGTGACGCCGGGAAGTCGAAGGTCCCTTTTGGCGGCTCAGGCGGGACTGACCCGCACCTCGAGGTCCCCCTCGCCGGACATGCTCCAGGCGACCCGGCTGCCCTCCCTTCCGGCCATGACCTCGTAAGCTCCCTGGAAAAGCCCCGCCATGAGCAGGGGAACGCAGGCGTTGTGCAGGACGAGACTCAATCCCTCCTCCCCCAAGCGGATCTCCTCGAGGAGTCCCAGCCCACGGACGGCCAGCATCTCCCTGATGCCCTCGGTGCCGCCCTCCAGCTCCTCCCGGCGCAGGGTGCGCACGGTGAACCTCCTCTGGGCCTCGATGATGGTGTCCGGGATGGCCTCTCCCAGCTCGGATTCCAGGTCCAGGAAAACCGCTTCCAGGCCAGCAGGACCGAATACGGCCATCCTCCTGCCCGTGGAGGGATCGGTGATGGTCCCCGTCATGGAATCCCAGCGGCAGGAGGCCACCGCGGCGGGAACCCCGCATGAAGGGCATCTTCGCAGGTCCACCTTCCCCGGCCGGTAAGCGTAGCGCGGCGGCTGCAGCCGTTCCGCGAGCTCCACGGGATGGGAGGCGATGTTGATGGAGATTTCATAGGAGTTGGGCGCCACTTCCTCGTAGCGCACCCAGCTCTCGCGCCCGTCGATAGCTTCCCAGGCCCCCAGTCCCTCCCCGCAGAAGAAGTACAGGGAGTGCGGGTTGCTTATCAACATGGTCACGTAATCGTCGTCCCGGAAGCGCAACCTCTTTCCCGAAAGGCGCACGTTGCCGTAGCCGTAGGCCATGCCGGTGACGCTGAGCCGCCGTATCATGGCCTTAAGGCCCACGTAGCGGGCCATCTTCCTCACCGGGGCGGGCATGAGCTTCTCCACGTATTCCCTGACCTCCCGGCGTTTGCTCTCGATGACGATATGCCCGATGGGCACCCCGATGATCTCCTCAATGCCCTGAAAGAGCTGGTCCAGGTTCTCCGACTCGTAGAAAAGCATACGGTGGTCGGGATCCTTGGTCTGGATGACGACCCCGTTCTCCCGCCAGGTCAGCTCCTTGCCTACCAGGACGGGCACCCCACAGCCCGCACACCGCCTCATCGTCTTACCTCCCTCTCCCCGGTACCCGGCGAACCGCCGCACCCCCGGCGTTCCCTCCGGTATCGCCATCCGGCCGCCAGGAGCTTTCACGTTCCATCACGGCCCTGCGCTCGACTTGAGCCTTATCTCAAACCCACCGCTCCCGGTCGGGTTTCCCCTTTCGCCTTCCCGCGTCCGCTATTCGTCTGTTAAGGTATTATAGACCGTCAAACCGACGTTATCCCTAGGAAGGCGGCGCAAAATGACCGTGGCCGTGGTGACAGATAGCCAGACCTGCATCCCCGCCTCCATGGCGGAGGAACTGGGCATCACCGTTCTCCCCTTCACCCTCCAGCTAGACGGCACCTCCTACCGGGACGGCGTGGACATAACCCCGCAGGAATTCTACGAGCTTCTCCCCCGCCTATCCCAGCCGGCCAGCACCTCCGCCGTATCCCCGGGTGTTTTCCTCGAGGCCTTCGCCGAGCTTTCCTCGAGATCGGACGGGATCCTCGTAGTGACCATCTCCTCCACCATGAGCGCTACTTACAACAACGCCCGCCTGGCGGCGGAGACCTTTCATGATGCCAGGGTGGAGGTGCTGGATTCCCGCACCGCGGCCATGGCGCAGGGCCTGGTCGTCCTGGAGGTCGCCCGCGCTGCCCGCCATGGCGAGCCGCTGGAGGAATGCCTGCGCCTAGGACAAGAACTCTGCGCCTCCGCCGAGCTCTTCGCCTACATCTCCACCTTCGAATTCCTGCGCAAGAGCGGGCGGGTCAAGGCCATCACCGCCCTGGCCGCCGAGGCGCTCTCCATCAAGCCCGTGTTCCGCTTCAAGGACGGCGATGCCGTGCTGGTTTCCAGGAAGCGCTCACCAGCCAAGGCCCGCCGCTTCATCGCCGCCCGGGTTAGGGAGTTCTACGAGCGGCGGGGACCCCTGCGCGTCGCCGTCTTCCACGCTTCCGCCCCGGAGGAAGCGGACCAGCTGGCGGACATGATACGGGAAGGGGCGGAGACGAGGGGAGAGATCATCGTTTCCCAGTTCACCCCGGTCATGGGATGCCACACCGGCCCGGGGGTGGTGGGGGCGGCCTTCCTCTAGGCGCGGGGCAGGCTCCTTCCCGGTCCGGCCTCCAGTTCCTTCTCCCCGACAAGTATACCTTTTCCGCTCTCCTCCAGCCTCTGTCGAAGAGGAAGGAAGGCCACCGAGGCGATTAGCACTCCAGCGGTGAACATGGCGATGGTGGTTCCCCAGACATGAAGGCGGAAGACCCCCAGGTGGAGGCGAAACTCGCCCACCGCGCCCGCCAGGCCCGCGGCTAGCGCCGCCCCCAGCAGCAGGAATACGCGGGACACGGAGTGGAAGACGGCGAAGGCTTTTCCCCGGTTCCGGTCCTCGATGACCTCCTGGACCATGGTGATGCCGGTGAGGAAGATGGCCGAGAAGGCGGCCCCGAACACCAGGGCGGCCAGGTAGGCCATGAACATCACCGTAATCAGGGACATCCAGACCAGCGTTCCTCCCGCGCAGAGCAGCCCCAGCTTGAAGATGAACCACTTGGCCCTGACCCGGGCCAGGAACTGCAGGCCCACGATGCCCACCAGCATCCCCAGCCCGAAGAGGGCCATGAGGAAACCGAACTGGGTGTCGTTCCCGCCCAGCACCTCGTGCACGTAGACCACCCCTACGGCGAAGAGCGAACCGCCGCCCAGGGTGCCGGTGGCCAGGGCCGCGGTCAGGGTGCGCATGAAGCGGTTGCGGAAAGCGAAGGTGAGCATGGAGCGCAGGTCCACCTTCTCCTTCTCCTTTTTCTCCTCCCGGCTGATGATGAGGGGCCTGGATATGCGCTTGATCATGAGGGCGGAGAAGAAGAAGGTGAGGGCATCGGCCAGGAGCGAAAAGGCGTAAGGGTGGTCAGAGAAGAAGACCATCCCCTCCAGGCCGCGCAGGAGGGGAGAGCTTCCCACCGTGAGCAGGGCGAAGAAGGCAGCGGCCAGGGGTATGGACCCGTAAGCACTTCCCAGGGTCATGGAGTTGGCCATGGTGAGGCGGTTTTCCCCCTCCACCAGGTTAGGGAGGCTGGCGTCCCTAGCGGCCAGGTAGATGATGGTGATGAATTCCATGCAGAAGATGAGTACGTAGAGATAGGCCAGGGAATCCAGGACCGCCACCCACATGATGAGAAGCCCGCGTAAAACGTCGCAGTAGATGAGAATCTTCTTGCGGTCCCAACGATCGCTTATCCAAGTGGCCACTGCGCCGGAGAAGGCCGAGGGCACGATGCGCAGGACCAGAAGCCCGGCCACCGCCGCCGGGGAGCGACTGCGGTTCCAGACCAAGGCCATGAGAGCGAAGGTGGCCAGCCAGTCCCCGATGGAGGATACCGACTGCCCCACCCATAGGCGGCGGAAATCCCGGTTGGCCCACAGCGCCCGGAGGTCCTCCAGCACACCGCCGGCCAGTTCCTTGGCTCCCCGAGGGTGAGTCTCCTCCCCTCCGGCTCCCTCCGTCCCTACTCCATTCCCGCCTCGTTCAGGCATCTGCCGCTCCGCCCGAATCCCTAACCGGCCCCGGGATCCATCCTCCGGCGCGTCGGCTATTCCGTCTCCCGGTCATAGATAAGCCGGTTCCAGAGCACCCTGCGGGGGTCCTCCACCAATTTCTTCTTCCCCACCCCGGGACTTCCCTGCGCCCGCCGCAGAAGCGTCAGCACCAGGACCCCCAGGGTGAAGGCCAGCAATCCTGCGTGCCTTCCCCACCGCCAGGCCAGCACGGGAAGCAGGAAAAGGGCCAGGAGGTTCATCTCCGCGGTGTGACGGGTGAAGACCCCCAGGGCCAGGAAGGCCACCAGCACCAGCCCTTCGAAGGGGAGGAGGATGAGGGTCCCGGTTAAAGCCATGGCCATCCCCCTCCCGCCCTGGAAACCCAGGTAGAAAGGCCAGTTGTGCCCGGCGATGGCCGCCAGCCCCGCGGCGGCCTGCCAGCCGGCGCTCCATCCCAGGGCCCGGGCCACGAGGAGCACCGCCGCCTCCTCAGCGCAGTCGGCGAAGAAGGCCACCGCCGCCTTCCCCTTGCCCAGGTGCGCGGCCAGGTTGGAGGCTCCCAGGTTCCCGCTCCCGCTGCGGCGCAGGTCCAGGCCCAGCTCCCTCCGGGCCAGGATATGGGACAGGTTCACCGTTCCCAGCAGGTAAGCGGATATCAGCAACAGGACCCGGGCCGCGGTTTTCAATTCCACCTCCCTAAAGCCGCGGAACGCCGTCCCCGTTCATGATAACACCAGTGCACCCTCCTCGGGCGGGTATGCTTTCCTGTTAGATTTTACCATTCCCGTTACCGGTCCCCGCGGGGAGGCCCTCCACCCGGAAGGGGAGGAATCGCAGGTATTCGTTGCCGGGCGGATCTCCTTCGCCTTCGCGCCCTGCCGCCCTTCCCCCAAATCCTGCCATCGCACGGGGGGCTACCTAGGGGCAAGTCGAAAGGGGTGCCTCCGTCTGCCGTCCCTCCCTTTTTCCTCCGGTTTCACCAGGACTTGACGCGTTAACCGGAAACCGACAAGAAGCCGAAGGCGTTTCCTCCTCTGTCGATGTAGTACCGGGGAAACTATGCATTTCACATGCACCAATTGGATCTTCGGTCACCCCGCCGTGGAAACGGCATCCCTCAACAATGAGGGGGAGACGATCACCACCATGGCTGTCGCCGTGCATACCGATCCGCCCAGGGCCAGGGTCCAGGGTATGGAGATGCGGTCGGCTGTGAGCCCCAGGAACATCCCCCCCAGGGGGTACAGCCCCTGGAAGACCAGGATGTAGAGGCTCATTATCCTTCCCCGCATCTCCCTTCCCACCCGGGCCTGCAGCACGGTATTGATGGACGCGCTCATTATCAAAGAGGAGGCCCCCAGGACCACGACCAGGACCAGGCACAACCAGAACAGGCGGCAGGCCGCCACCCCCAGCAGGGCAAGGCCCACTACCGCGGTGGACGCCTTGATGATGGCCCTCTCCGGCAGGCGGCGGCGCAGGAGGGTCACCAGGGGAGCGCCAGCCACCGCACCGGCTCCCAGGGCGCTAAGGAGGGCACCGTATCCCCCCGAGCCACGGAGGAGCACGTCCCTCGACAATCCGGGGAGGAGCACCAGGAAGGATAACCCGAAGAAGGAGACCACCCCCAGCAGGAGCAGCTGGTTGCGCACCCAGCCTTCGCCGGCCGCCAGCCTCAGTACTTCCAGGATGTGCGAACCCGTGGCCGCCCCGTTACCACCCGGCGGAGTCTCCGTGTGCAGGAGAAGGAGGGCAGCGATGACGGCCAGGAAGCTGGCGGCGTTGATGTAGAAGGCGGTCTCCGCGCCCCAGAGATGGAGCACCAGGGCTCCCAGCAGCGGGCCCACGGACCGCGCCAAGTTGAACTGGGCGGCGTCCAGGGCGATCCCGTTGAGCATGTCCTGCGGGGGCACCAGGTCCGGGATAATGGCCCGCCAGGCGGGAAAGTTGAAAACGAAGGCCAGGCCCATGGCCGCGGTCAGGGGTATGATCGCCGCCATGGAGGAGAGACCGGCGCGCAGGCAGAGACCCAGGCCCAGGGCTCCCAGCATCATGGCCGTCTGGGTGGCCAGGATCAGCTTGCGGCGGTTCAGGCGGTCGGCCAGGGACCCCGACCACAGGACCAGGAGGAAGAGGGGGAGGAAGTTGGCCAGGTTCACCGCCCCCACCCAAGTGTTGGTTCCCGTGGTCTCCTTGACGAACCACAGCAGGGCGGTGTTGTGGATCCAGGTCCCCACATTGGAGATAAAGGCCCCCGACCAGAGGAGGCGGAAATCGCGGTGACGGAAGGAAGCCAGGGCACCTCCCCCCTTCCTTCGCTCCGTTTGCGCGACCATGGCTCTCCCGTCGACTCCGAGCGCTTTTCACCGGGGGCTTACCCCGCCCTTCCCGACACTTCAGCCTTCCCTATTTTACCATCCCCGGAGAATCGACCTTCCGGGAGGCACGGCGTCTCCCCGACGTCGCGGAAAGGAAGTGCGCGAGGAGAGGCCGGGATATATCGGGGTGGGTAAGGGTAAAATGTATTAAAGACCTGGAGCGCCGGAGGGAAGAGGTGCGCCGAAGGGACGTCCTTTCCCGCGGGCACCACGGTTTCCGAATCACGGATCGCCGGGAGGAGGGGAAGACGATGGCCGAAGAGCCTTGGGAGCACCAGTATGCCCACGTGAACAACCTGCGCATGCATTACGTCACCGCCGGGGAAGGACCGCTGGTCTTACTCCTGCACGGCTTCCCAGAATTCTGGTACTCCTGGAGGCACCAGATCCCGGTGCTCGCGGAAAGGTTCCGGGTGGTGGCCCCGGACATGAGGGGTTACAACCAGACGGAAAAACCGGTGGGAGTTATGCACTACCGCCTGTCGGCCCTCATGGAGGACGTGCGGGGCCTCATCCGACACCTGGGGGAGAGCCGGGCGGTCCTGGTGGCCCACGACTGGGGCGGAGGCGTGGCCTGGCCCTTCGCCGCCCACTTCCCGGAGATGGTGGACCGTCTCATCATCCTCAACTGCCCTCCGCCGGCGGTGCTCATGCGCCACCTCTTGACCAACCGGGCGCAGCTCCGCCGCTCCTACTACATGTTCCTCTTCCAGTTTCCCCTCCTCCCGGAGCTGGCCCTCAGGGCCTTCGACTACCGGCTGGTGGAGAAGGCCTTCCGCGGCTGGCTCCTGGACAAAAACGCCCTCACCGATCGAGACATGGAGATGTTCAAGGAGGCGGCGGCCAAGCCCGGCGCCCTCACGGGAGGGATAAACTATTACCGGGCCGCCTTCCGGCAGTTCATGCGCTCCCCGCGCGCCGCGTCCCGGTCCCAGGCCAAGGTCCGCTGCCCCACCCTGGTCATCTGGGCGGAGGAGGACCGGGCCCTGGGGAAGGAACTGACCCACGATTTCGGGGAGGAAGTGGAGGGGCCCCTGACCATAAAGTACATTCCCCGGTGCAGCCACTGGGTGCAGCAGGAGAGGCCCCAGGAGGTGAATTCCCTTATACTTGAGTTCCTCTCCGACTATCCCTGATCCGTCTCCGCTCCCGGGGAAACGTAGAGATCACGGGCCCGCCCTCTCGCGATGCCGCGACCTCCTGATCTTCGGCGGGAGCACTGCAGTGCTCGACCACGGGGAAGGATTCCGTCTCCGGCCCCGTCGTCGGCCTGGATGCCTCCACCCCCTACCTGAACGGTTCGCTACCCCTTACCGAACATTTCACACTTGCAAAAAGACCCCGGCGTTCGCCGGGGTTCCGGTCTGGTGTCGGAGGGGGGACTTGAACCCCCATGAGGAAGCTCCTCACTAGGCCCTCAACCTAGCGCGTCTACCGATTCCGCCACTCCGACTCGCATATTCCTACGCGCCGGAAGGGGGCTTCTTATCCACGCCCTCCTCCGCCTTCATCTTCCGGTTCCGAAAACCAGTATATATCCTATTTCTCCTCGGGTCCACAATCTTGGAGGCATAAAATATGTCCTTGGAGATGCGCCCGTACTTTCCGATCACCTCCACGCGGTCACCATCGTCTAGGGGGGGTGGGAAGCGGAAACCCCTGTAGAACCAGACCTTGGTGCTCTTCCCGTCCTCCTCCACCAGGTCGAAGTTGATGTCGAAGGTCAGGGTCTTGGAACGCCGGTTGGCCCTGCGGGGGAGCAGGGTGGGCAGAGGGTAGGTGGATACGTTGAGCACTATCCCTTTCTTTACCAGCTTGGCCACTGCTCCTCCTCCAACGCCCGCTTGCCGCCCGAGGGACCAGTTCTTTATCGTCAAGCCGGGCCCGGGACTTGACCTCCTGACGTCCCCAGAAAGCCGGCCACCGCCTCCCAGATGCGCAGGGCCAGCTCCCGCTTGGGCATTAGGTCCAGCTCCTCCTCCCTGCCGTCCCGGAAGAGGATAACCGCCTGGTTGAGGTCGGAATCGAAACCCGACCCCGGCCTGGAGACGTCGTTGGCCACCAGGATATCCACTCCCTTCTCTTCCATTTTCTTCCTGGCCTTCCGGAGGAGGTCTCCCGTCTCCGCGGCGAAGCCCACCAGCACCTGTCCGGGGGGCCTCCGATCGCTCAGCTCGCTCAGGATGTCCGGCGTGGGAACCAGCTCCACGATCAGGCCCTCCCTTCCCCCGCGCTTTATCTTCTCCTCGCTCCTGCGGGAGGGGGTGAAATCGGCCACCGCCGCGGCCATGACCACCGCCGAGCATCCTCCTGATCGAGAGAGGACCTCCCGGCGCATCTCCTCTGCCGTCTCCACCATTATCCTCTCCACCCCCGGAGGTGCCTGCAGGTGGGTGGGGCCGCTGACCAGGATGACCTCCGCTCCCAGCTCCCTGGCCGTCTCCGCCAGGGCGTAGCCCATCTTGCCGCTGGAACGATTGCCGATGAAGCGCACCGGGTCCAGCGGCTCGCGCGTCCCCCCGGCGGTCACCAGGACCCGGTGTCCGGAAAGGTCTCCTCTCATGTCCAGGAGGCGCAGGACGGCCTCCACTATCGCCGGAGGCTCCGCCATGCGCCCCTCCCCTTCCTCGCCGCAGGCCAGGGCGCCGCTCTCCGGGCCCACCACGTGAACGCCTCTCTCCCGCAGCTTCCTCAGGTTATCCTGGGTGGCGGGATGCCGGTACATCTCGCGGTTCATGGCCGGAGCCACCAGAACCGGCGCCCTGGTGGCCAGGAGGGTGGTGGACAGGAGGTCGTCAGCCAGGCCCTGGGCCATCTTGGCCAGGATGTTGGCCGTGGCCGGGGCCACCACCACCAGGTCCGCCGCCCGCGCCAGGGAGATGTGCTCCATGGCCGGACCGGATGCGTCGAAGAGGTGCAAAGAGACCGGGTTCCCGGAGACGGCGCGGAAGGTATCCGGGCCCACCAGCCGGGTGGCGTGCTCGGTCATTACCACCCGCACGTCCAGCCCCCTCTCGGCCAGCCGGCGCACAACCTCCACCGCCTTGTAGGCGGCTATGCCTCCGGTCACCCCGAAAACGATGCAGGTCATGGGATTGAGCGACTCCCTCGCGCGATCCCCTTACTTGGTCCCGTCCTCCGGCATCTCGAACTCCAGCTTCTCCTGGGCTATCTCCTCCAGGGCCAAGGTCAGGGCCTTGTTGGAGGCCGAGGTCACCTGGGGACCTGCATCCCTCCCCAGGCCGTCGCCCAGGTGCCGGAAATAATTGTTGATCTGGCGCGCCCGCTTGGCCGCGGCGATGGTCAATCCGAACCGGGAATTGTTCATCGCTCTTAAAAGGTCGTCGATCTTGGTTTTCATCAACACCTTTACGCTACCTCCCGTCTACTTCGTTTCATGCCTCCGTGGAGGCCGATTCCTTTTCATATATAGCACAAAGTTCCTCCACCGCGCGTTGCAGGTCGTCGTTCACCACCACGTGCCGGAAGCCGCCCTTCTCCCCGCTTTCCCGAACCGCGTTGCGCAGCCTGCGGCGCAGTTCTTCCTCGCTCTCCGTGCCCCTGCGTCGCAACCTCTCCTCCAGGGCCTCGAGGGAGGGAGGCTCTACGAAAACGGTCACCGCCTCCGGCATCCTCTCCCGGACCTGGCGGGCTCCCTGCACGTCGATCTCCAGGATCACGTCGTGGCCTTCATTCAACCATTCCTCTACGGCCCCGCGGGGGGTGCCATAGAGGTTGCCGTGCACCTCCGCCCATTCCAGGAACTCACCCTCTCCGGCCCGCCTCAGGAATTCCTCCCGGTCCAGGAAATGGTAATCCACTCCCTCCCTTTCCCCGGGCCGGGGGTCACGGGTGGTGGCGGACACGGAAAGGCGTGCCCGCGGATAGCGCTTTAAAAGCTCGGCGATGAGAGTACCTTTTCCCGCGCCGGAGGGTCCGGCGACGACGAAAAGGCGTCCGCGTCGCATTATCTCTCCCGCTGGATTGGACCTTGATGCGTGGACTCCGGTTCCGGCCCCGAGGGGTAAATGCGGTCAGGAAAATCTTTCCTTCAAGGCCTGCGCCTGCTTGGGCCCCAACCCCTTGATGCGCCGCGTCTCGCTGATGCCTATCTCCTCCATGATCTTGGCGGCGCGCGCCTTGCCCACGCCGGGGAGGGACTCGATGACCGACTTCACGGTCATCTTCCCGTAGGTTTCGTCATCGGCCCTGGCCAGGACCTCGCTGACCTTCAGCTTGCCCTCCTTGAGCGACTTCTTTATCTCCGACCTCTCCTTCCTGACCTTGGCCGCTTTCTCCAGGGCTTCCTTGCGCTGTTCCGCCGTCAATTCCGGGAGCTTCTGGCTGGCCATCATGTCCCTCCTCAGGTTATATTCTCCTTACGACGATATCCCGTTAAGTATAAACCCCCTCACCCGGCCCCACAACCCGGAGGACCATCGCCTCCCCCGGGGGTATCAGGCCAGGTGCCGACTGCCGGGGGCCTCCAGCTCCAGGCCTTCCCGGCATAGAGGGCAACTGCCGGGCTCCCACACCGGTGCCTCCAGGCGTACCAGGACCTTCTTGGGGACCCCGAAGTCGCGGTCCTCCCCCCTCTCGATGATGGCCCCCAGGCCGGCGGTCACTCCTCCCTTGGATTCCACCAGCTCCATGAGTTCCTGGACCGAGCCGCCGGTGGTTATGACGTCCTCCACGATGAGGGCCCTCTCTCCCTTCTCCAGGTTCTGTCCCCGGCGCAGGGTAAGGCGTCCGTCCACCCTCTCGGCGAAGACCATCCTCCGGCGCATGGCCAAGGCTACCATGTACCCGATGATGATGCCGCCCAGCGCGGGGCTGATCACCACGTCCACCGGTACCCCGGTGAAACCCCGGGCCAGCTCGTCCGCCAGGCTCTCCGCCAGGTGAGGATGCTGCAGGACGCGCGCACATTGCACGTAAGTATCGCTGTGCAGTCCGGAGGAGAGGAGGAAATGGCCCTTCTGCACGGCCCTCTCCCTCTCCAGTATCTCCAGCACCTCCCACTGGTTCATGTCCCAACCCTCCTAGGTAGCAGCCTTCCCCGCCGCGCCTTGAGCTCAACTCCTCCGCCGCTTGACGCGCCCATTAAATCTCCCGTGGGTTAACCGAATTTGTTGCACCACAACTTCAATTCCCCACCGTCTATGATAAACCAATCTCCCGCTTCAAGGCGCTCAGAGCCTCCAGGGGACGCGGGTGACCGGTGACCGCCCTCCCCACCACCAGATAATCCGCCCCCGCCCGGAGGGCCTCTCCCGGGGTGGCCATCCTGGCCTGGTCATGGGCCTCCGCGCCCTCCGGCCGGATGCCCGGAGTGACCAGGAAGGGGCCGGCCCCCAGCTCGCGCCGGAGCTCCGCCGCCTCCCCGGGCGAGCAGACCAACCCGTCCAGCCCGCAGGAGACGCCCAGCCTGGCCAGCCGGAGCACGCTCTCCGACACGCCTCCCCGCCAGCCCATCTCCTCGAGGTCCCCATCCTTCAAGCTGGTGAGCACGGTGACCCCAAGGAGCAGCGGCACCCGAACTCTCCTCCCCCCGCTTCCGCGGACGGCTTGAACCGCCGCTTCCAGCATCTTCCTGCCCCCGCAGAGGTGGACGGTGATCATGTCCACCCCCCACCTTACCAGGGCCTCCACCGCCCCCCGCACGGTGTTGGGGATATCGTGGAGCTTGAGGTCGGCGAAGACCCGGAAGCCCTTCTCCTTCATCTCCCGGAAAACGGCAGGACCGAAGCGGGTGTAGGCCTCCAGGCCCAGCTTTACCGTCCCCACCTCCCCCCGGAACATCTCGGCCAGCGCTTCCAGCTTTTCCCATTCCGAGACGTCCAGGGCCAGGATCAGCGGATCCTCCACGCGGCGCGCGGCGGCCATCATCCCCACCCCCTCCGGCGGAGGAGACCCACCATCTCCGAGACCCTGCGGTAACCCTTTCGCCGCATGAACCCCGCCAGCTCCTCCACCAGGCGGGGCACCGCCCGGGGGTCCACGAGGTTCAGGGTGCCCACGGCCACCGCTCCGGCCCCGGCCATGAACATTTCCACGGCGTCGGAGCACGACCATATCCCCCCCATGCCGATGATCGGGAGGTCTACGGAACCCGAGGCCTCCCAGACCGCGTGCACGGCCACCGGATGGATGGCGGGGCCGGAAAGCCCTCCGGTCACGTTCCCCAGGCGGGGACATCCCCTCTCCACGTCAATGGCCATGCCGGGGATGGTGTTGATCAGGGACAGTCCGTCGGCTCCCGCCTCGGCCACGGCGCGGGCCATATCCCGCATGCCGCCCGGAAGCGGGGGCAGCTTGACGAAGAGCGGGATGTCCACCGCCTCGCGCACCCGGGCCACCAGCCCTGCCGCCTCCCGGGGATGGCGCGAGAAGTGGGCCCCTCCTTTTTCCACGTTGGGGCAGGAAATGTTGAGCTCCACCGCCGCGGCCAGCCCGGAGCGGGAAACCTCCCCCGCCACCTCCACGTACTCCCGGGCGCTGAAGCCGGCCACGTTCACCCACACCGGCAGGTTGAAGCGGGAGAGCCAGGACAGATCCTCGGCCAGGAACCTCTCCAGGCCCTTGTTCTCCAGGCCTATGGAATTCAGCATCCCCGATGGAGTCTCCCAGAGGCGGGGAGGAGGGTTCCCCGCGCAGGGCTCGAGGGTCACCGCCTTGGTCATCAAGCCCCCCAGGGCGTTGAGGTCCACTAGCTCGGACATCTCCCTGCCGTTGCCGAATGTGCCCGAGCAGACCAGGAAAGGGTTCTTCAGGGAGATTCCCGCAAGCTCCACCCTCAGATCGATTCCCTCAGCTGACTTCACTCCATACCCCCTTGGGTATCACGATTCAAGACCTGACCCCCTTAGTCGGTGCCAATCCAGTTCCTCCCCCCTGAAAACCGGTCCGTCCCGGCAGGCCGCCAGGTAGCCCCCGGGTGGATCCGCCGCGGGCACCGCGCACCCCCGGCAGGCGCCCAGCCCGCAGGCCATCCTCTCCTCCACGCTCACCTGGAGGGAAGAAAGGCCGCCGGGGGACAACCGTTCCGCCAGGGCCAGCAGCATGGGCCGCGGGCCGCAGGCGTAGTACCGGCGCCCCACGGGAGGCGTCTTCGGAGGCAGGAGGTCGAGTACCGTCCCCTCCTCCCCCCGGGAACCGTCCGCGGTGGCCAGGCGTAGGTCGAGCTCTTCCGCCAGCACCTCGGGAAGGGTGCCGTACTCCGCTCCGCTCTCCATCCCCCAGAGGAAGGTCACCCTCCCACCCCTCTCCCGCAGCCAGCGGCCGAGACAGGCCAGGGGGGCCACTCCCACCCCTCCGGCGACCAGGATAACTTCTTCGCCCTCCACCGGTGGGTCGAACCCCCTTCCCAGGGGACCCAGGACGTCCAGCTCGTCCCCCGGCCTCCTCCGACGCAGCCAGGCCGAACCCCCGCCCGCCTCCCTGACCAGAACGGAGGCGGTCTCCCCGCGGTGCCGGAAGACGCTGAAGGGGCGGCGCACTATCCTTCCCTCTCCCTCGCAGAGGAGATGCAGGAACTGTCCCGGGTGGAGTGAGAACCCGGGAGGCACCCGGAAGACGACCTCCGAAGCGCAGCCATAATCCCGCCTCTCCACCACCGGCGCCCTGAAGAGAAGGGGTGGCAAACCTCAACCTCCCCTACCCGCCGTGACCTCGGAAACCGGGCGGCCGAGGGGCCGGACGGGCCGGCTGCCTTCCCCTGCGGCCCGCATCCCCCTCACCAGGGCCATGGCTACTTCCATGTTCGTGAAGCAGGGGATGCCGTGGCGGGCGGCGTCCTCCCGTATGTAGAACCCGTCCGAGTGGGGATGGCGACCGCGGGGTACGTTGACCACCAGTTGTATCTCCCCGTTCCGCAAGAGATCGAGGACATTGGGCCGCCCTTCGCGGAGCTTGTTGACCTCCTCGACCTCCATACCCGCCGCCCGTAGGGCCCGCGCCGTCCCGCGAGTGGCCGCCAGCCGGTATCCCGCCTCGTTCAGTTCCCGGCCCAGGAGTACCGCCCTCCTCTTCTCCCGGTTGGCCACGCTGAGCAGGACACGGCCCCCGGGCGGGGGACGCATCCCCAGGCCCCGCAGGATCTTGGCCAGCGCCAAGCCGAGGTTCTCGCCCACTCCCATCACCTCGCCGGTATAGCGCCGGCAGGGGTTGAGAAGGATATCCTCCCCGGCTATGAGCCCGAGGGGCGAGACGGGATAGCGTACCGCGTTCCGTGTCCCCTCGAGGCACACGGAGGGCGCGTCCTCCTCCAGGAGGGCCGCCAGGCCGAGCTCCGGAAGGTCCAGCGAGGAAGCCCTGGCGAGGAAGGGGAGCTGCTCGGAGGCCCCTGGAGAGAGGTCCCATATCCTCATCTCCCCCTCCTCCACCACCAGGCGTAGGGAGAGGTTGCCGCTCCAGCCGGTCACCCTTACGGCCTCCGCCACCACCTCCCGCAGCCTCTCGTACTGCTGGGAGGTGAGGTGAAGGGGCGGGTAGACGGCCGGCCCCTCCCCGGCATCTCCGCCAGGGCTTTGCAGCCTCTCCCAGGCAAGAAGGCAGGACAGGTTCCCCTTTCGGGCCACCGCCTCCACCATCACCTCCAGGGACTCCTCCCTCAATTCCCTCACCAGAGGTGTGGCTCCCGATTGCGTGGACAGGTATTCCTCGACCTCCTCCGCGGAGTAGAACACCCTCTTCACCGCCTCCCCGCCTTTGGTGAAGAGGGTCAGGTGCACGGGGAACCGGCAGGTGCGCAGGAAATCAACCGCTTCTTCCCGTCCGACGGCGAAGGCGGCGAGGGGCAGACCGGAGGAGCGCAGCCGCCGCAGAGACCCGGTTGTATCCCCTTCTTCGGCCCACCCTCCCAGTATCTCCACATCCCCGCCCTCCTGCCTTACCCGCCATGCCAGCGCGAAGGCCTCCCCTCCCCCAAAATGGGGGCACAGCTTGCGCGCCCCCGCACTCATGAGCGCCCGCCTCACTCCTCCCGGGGAGGGGGGGCCCAGGAAGACGGCGTCGGCCTCCCCGACCAGGTAGAGGCCGAAGCCGGGATCGCTCACGTATACCGCCGCGTTCCCGCCCCGTCCCTTCCAGGCACGCAGGGCGCGGAAAAGGCCGAAGTGAAGCTCATGCCCGCTCCCGGGACGGGGGGTCACCGGGGCCAGGAACATCGTCCCCCCGCCACCGAGGCCCTCCGCCGACCTCGCAAGACACAGCGGGTACCCGTATCCCTTCACGCCTTCCGTAAAGGGGGCTCCTTCGACCTCGGGGTTCTTGTCATCTTCCCTCCGTCCGGGCGCCCCTCCGGCGCGCCGCACCAGCTCCTTGAGGTCCTGGAGGATTCTTTCTCGGATTCCCTTTCCGCCCTCCTCGAGAAGGCGCAGGGCGGTGCGGGCTGCTTCTCCAGTGGTTCCTCCCCACAGGAGGGTTCTCCCCACCGCCCGGCAACCCAGGGGAAGGTGGCCCTCCTCCCTCTCCTCCTCCGGGTAGAAGAAGCGGGGCAGGGCCAGGTAAGTCCCGCTGGGTGCCGCACTTAGGGGAACGTCTTCTACCTTGCCGCCGCAGACCAGGTCCACGTGTCGACTCACCAGGTCCGCGCCCAGGGCCACCTCCAGGAGGGGGGTTGCCCTCCTCGGACCGACGTCCATATCCAGCACGAACACCTTCTCGCACCCCCGGCTGACCGCCACCTTCACCTCGGCCAGCCCTACTACGCCCAGGAGCTCGGCCGCCTTTCCGGCAATCTCTTCCAGGGCATAGGATAGCTCCCCGGAAGGCAGGGGAGGCACGACCACCACGGCGTCCTCCTCGTGGAGGGGCAGTGGTTCTAGCTGCTCGACGATCCCGGCCGTCATCACCCCTCCACAACCGTCCCTCAGGACGCAGACCACGTATTTCCTCCACCCGCCAAGGTACTCTTCAATGAGGACCTCGCCTCCCAGGCTTTTGCCACAGGCCTCCATGAACAGGTCGGGCAGCTCCTCCCGGTTGAAGGCCACCCCGGCCCCCCATCCTCCGCTGGAGAAATGCGGGCGGATCACTAGGGGAAAACCGAGTTCGAAAGCCGCTTCCTGTGCTTCACGCACGTTCGATGCCGTGCGGAATGCGGGGTTGGGGAGCCCCCCTTCCTCCAGCATCTCACGGAGAAGGGAACGGTCCCCGCAGGCCCAGAGCACCCGGTCCCGTAGATCCGCGATCTCCAGGCCTGCCCGGTTCAGCCACCCCTCCGCCGCCAATTCCCTGGCCAAGGCCCAACCTCTGCGGCCCGCCGTACCCAGCCAGAGCGAGGAAGCCCCGCACTCCTCCGCCACCCGGACCACCACCTCCGGGAGGGGCGGCTCCAGGTAGAGCTCCCCTTCTTCTCCCGCTCCCGCGTCCATGAGGGTGGCCGGACTGTCCTCCAGGACCGCCACCCGGAAGCCCCTCCGGCGCAGGTGCCGGCAGATTCTCGCTGCTAGATACTGGAAGCCAGCTCCCTGGTCCAGGGTCACTGGACCAGGGCCCACGGCCAGCACCGTCCTGCCGTCCACCATTCTCAATCCCCATACCCCCTCGTCTCGTCGAGGTCCGCGCAAGGACCGTCCTTCAGGTCCGTTCTCTCACCTTTTCGCCCTGTTCGCGTGACCACCGGTAATCCGGTGCGCGATAGACCACCTTTCCACCTTTGATGGTAAGGACCACCCTTCCCCTCACTTTCCAACCGTGGAAGGGACAGTTCTTTCCCCGGGAAGCGAAGGCGGAAGCGTCGATGACCCATTCCGTCACCGTGTCCAGGAGCACCAGGTCCGCCCTGGCTCCGGGACGTACCCCCTCCCCGTAATCCGGGGGCTCCAGTCCCAGGGCCCGCGCCGGGCCCAGGGTCAGCCTCTCGATGAGCACCGGAAGTCCCAGTTCCCCCTTCTCCACCAGCTGCGTGTACAGGACCGGGAAGGCGCTTTCCATTCCCACCACGCCGAAGGGGGCGTAATCGAACTCCCGCTCCTTCTCCTCCGGCGAATGGGGGGCGTGGTCGGTGGCCACCGCGTCCAGGGTCCCGTCGGCCAGGGCCCGCCGCAATTCCTTCACGTCCTCCGGGGTGCGCAGGGGAGGGTTGACCTTGTATACCGGGTCATAATCCCGGATGTCCAATTCGCTCAGGACCAGGTGGTGGGGGGTGGCCTCGGCGGTCACCCTCACCCCCCGCGCTTTGGCCTCCCGTAACAGGCGCACCGACCCCGCGGTGCTCAGGTGAGCCAGGTGGAGGCGCGCCCCGGTCTCCTCGGCGAGCAGCAGGTCGCGGGCCACCATCACCTCCTCGGCGAGGGCGGGAATGCTCCGCAACCCCAGGGCGAAGGAGACCCGACCCTCGTTGACCTGGCCTCCCCGGGAGAGGCTGACGTCCTCCGGGTGGGAAATGATGACCCCCCCGAACCTACGGACGTATTGCAGGGCCCGCCGCATGAGGCCGGAGTCGACCACCGGGTCCCCGTCGTCGGAGAAGGCCCTCACCCGGGCCGCGCTGGCGAACATGAGCCCCATTTCCGCCAGCTCCTTCCCCTCCCTGCCCCGGGTCACGCAGCCCACGGGGAAGAGGTCGGCAAGGCCCAGGCCGCGCGCCCGCAGCACCAGGTCCTCCACCAGGGGTGCGTTGTCCAGGGGAGGGTCGGTGTTGGGCATGCAGCACACGGCGGTGAATCCCCCGCGCACCGCGGCCTCCAACCCGCTCTCCAGGGTCTCCTCGTCCTCCCTCCCCGGGTCCCTGAGGTGCACGTGCATATCCAAAAATCCCGGCGAGAGCACCAGCCCTTCCGCCTCCAGCACTTCCCGGCCCTCCCCGGAGAGACCCTTTCCCACCTCGGAAACCCGGCCCCGGGATACGGCCACGTCCAACACCTCGTCCAGGCCCTGGAAGGGATCGATGACCCGCGCCCCGCGAAGCAGTAGATCCGCCAATTCAATCCCCCCTCTCCCCCATCCCCAGCAGGAGGAAGAGCACGGCCATGCGCACCGCCACCCCCGCCGCCACCTGGGCGGTTATGGCCGCGTGGGGAGCGTCGGCCACCTCGGAAGCGATCTCCATTCCCCGGTTCATGGGCCCGGGGTGCATGACCACCACCCCCGGGCGGGCGGCCCTCAGCCGCTCCAGGTTTAACTGGTAAAACCTGGAATATTCCTGGGGGGAGGGGAACCTTCCCTCCAGGAGCCTCTCCTTCTGGACCCGCAGCATGTAGAGGACGTCGCAGCGGGGGATGACCTCGTCCAGGTCGTAGGACACCTCCACCCCTTCCGGCAGGACAGGTGGCAGCAGGGTGGGAGGAGCCACGGCAACGACCCGCATGCCCATGGCCAGGCAGGCCTTGAACCCGGAGCGGGCCACCCGGGAGTGGAGTATGTCCCCCACGTAGGCGATGGTCCTCCCCTCCAGGTCCCCGAGTCTCTCCCGCATGGTGAAGAGGTCCAGAAGGGCCTGAGTGGGATGGGCGTGCATGCCGTCCCCGGCGTTGAGCACCGAGACGTCCAGCCAGCGACGCAGGAGCCAGGGGGTTCCCGCCACCGGGTGGCGGATGACCACGGCGTCCACCCCCATGGCCCGCAGGGTTAGGGCGGTGTCCTTGAGGCTCTCCCCCTTTTCCACGCTGGAGGTGGAGGCGGTGAAGTTGAGCACGTCGGCGCTGAGGCGCTTGGCGGCCACCTCGAAGGAGAGCCGAGTGCGGGTGGAGGGCTCGTAGAAGAGGTTTACCACCGTCTTTCCCCGCAGGGAGGGCACTTTCTTGATGGGGCGGCGCATGACCTCAGAGAAGGAACGGGCCGTCTCCAGGACCCGCTCCACGTCCTCGCGGGTCAGGTCGTCCACGTCGAGGAGATGCCTCCGCTCCGCGGCTTCACCGGCCATTCAAACCCCTCCCTTCGCGCCCCCGGCCCGGGAGACGCCTACGTTCCGAAAAAAAGCCCCGTCCCGGGGACGGGGCCTCAATCCGGGTAACCGATGTACACGGCATCCTCGCCGTCCACCTCCTTGAGGGCCACCTTGACCTTCTCCTCCCTGGACGTGGGCAAGTTCTTGCCCACGTAATCGGCGCGGATGGGGAGCTCGCGGTGGCCCCGGTCCACCAGCACGGCCAACTGGATGGAGGCCGGCCGGCCGAAGTCTATGATGGCGTCCATGGCCGCTCGCACACTGCGTCCGGTGTACAGGACGTCGTCCACGATGACTACGTGCTTCCCTTCCAGGTCGGGGGGGAGGTAGGTCTCGCGCACCACCGGCTGCTCCAGGGTGTGCAGGTCGTCCCGGTAGAGGGTGATGTCCAGCCTGCCCACCGGGACTTCCACCCCCTCTATGGAGGCCACCGCCTCGGCAATGCGCGAGGAGAGGGGCACGCCGCGGGTCCTTATTCCCACCAGGACCAGGTCGGAGGCCCCCCGGTTGCGCTCCACTATCTCGTGGGCGATGCGGCGCACCGCCCGGCGGATGTCGTCCTCCTCCATCACCTTGGCCTTGATCCGGAAACCCATTCACCCTACTCCTAATCCCGCATCAAGCGGCCATCTCGAGATGTCCATGGCCATACCCGGCCTCGCTCATCCCGGCTATGCGGCGCACCGCCCGGCGGATGTCGTCCTCCTCCATCACCTTGGCCTTGACCCGGAAACCCATCCCCTTGCTCAAGGCTCCAAAAAAGCCCCCCTGCGGCCGGCGCAGGAGGGCTGCCTTTCATCATCAGCTATCCCTTGCCAGCCTCACGGGACTGGATTTAAAGGTTTCATTCATCATATCACCGCCGCGGGAAGCGAACAACTCGGCGGGCACTCCACCGGCTCCCGTAGAGGCCACCGGAAGGATACCCTACCTGGCGTTTGGCGCCACAAGCCAATGAGGCCCGATCCCGGACCACGCGGTCCGCTTCGTCGCCTCCCCAGCCATGCAACGTGACAACGCCGGAGAACGAGGTCGTTCCGCGGCTTCAAACATTACTTCGACCCCCGTCCCCCTTTTCCTCTTTCGAAGCCGAAAAGCCTTCCCCCATGCCCTTCCTCTCCCGGGCCACCCGACCCAGGATGCCGTTGACGAACTTCCCGGAATCCTCGGTGGAGAAGACCTTGGCCAGCTCCACGTACTCGTTGACGGTCACTCCGGGCGGTACATCCGGAAGGTAGAGGAGCTCCGCTATGCCCAGCCGCAAAAGGTTGCGGTCCACCAGGGGCATGCGTTGCAGCGACCAGCGGTCGGCGTAGGAATTGATGAGCCCGTCGATCTCCTCCCCGTGTTCCAGGTAGGCCCGCAGCAGGCCGAGGGAGAACTCCGGCAGCTCGCCCGGGTACACGAGGCTGCTGGACCCGAAGGAGGAGAGCTCCTCGATCTCCGCCTCCTCGCCCAGGAGCAAGCGTACCCGCTCCTGGGAGATATCCGGGATGCCGTCCGGAGGCTGGGGGTGCTCCTCCACCCCCTCCTCGAGCATGCGGCTGAAGGATTCCGCGGCCTCCTCCAGGCCTTCCCCGGTGAGGTCCATCCGGTAGAGGACATCGCAGGCCAGTTTCCTGGCCAGGGTGCGCCGGCTGAAGAGCTGGGAACCGCTCACCTAAACGGCGTTCACCCCCACTACGTCCACGTTCACCGCCTCCACCGACCAACCGGTCATGGATTCCACGGCCTCCTTGACCCGGCGCTGTACCTCGGCGCCCACGGAGTGGAAATCCAGCCCGTAGTCCATGTGGACCTCCAGGTCCAGGGTCACCCTGCCCTCCGAGGGGGAGGCCTTGATCCCCTTGGTGAGGTTCTTTTTCCTGCGCCCCTCCTCCCCAGACCCACCGCGAAGAGCCACCCCCGAGGCTCCCTCCACGGAGTTGAGGGCTATACCGGCTATAAGCTCCAGCACCCCTTGGCGCAGCTTGTATTCGCCCGCGTCGAGCATGTGCCTCGTCTCCTTACTCCACCCGCTCCACGTATTCGCCGCTGCGGGTATCCACCCTCACCCGGTTGCCCACCTCGATGAAGAAGGGCACGTTTACCACCAGGCCCGTCTCCAGGGTGGCCGGCTTACTCCCGCCGCTGGCCGTGTCCCCCTTGACCCCCGGCGCGGTCTCCACCACCTCCATGTCCACGAACACCGGCGGCTCCACCGCCACCGGCTTCCCCTCGTAGAGGGGGACCTCCACGGTCACCCCCTCCACCAGGTACCTAGCCGCCTCGCCCACCTCCTCCTCAGGGATAGGCAACTGCTCGTAGGTGTCCAGGTCCATGAAAAGGTAGTTACTGCCCTCCCGGTACAGGTACTGCATGCGCCGCTTGTCCAGGACGGCCAGCTCCACCCTCTCCCCGGCGCGGAAGGTCTTCTCGATGACCGCCCCGGTCTTGAGGTTCTTCAGGCGCGTGCGCACGAAGGCCCCGCCCTTGCCCGGCTTCACGTGCTGGAAATAGATGAGGGTGTAGAGGGTGCCGTCGAGGTCCAGGGTGATACCGTTGCGGAAATCAGCCGTGGTGATCATTTCTTCAACTCTCCTCTCCCCTCTCCGTTCACGCGTCCAATTTTAACACACGCCGTATTCAGTACTCAGAGGGGTCCAAGGAACGGGGAAGGGAGGTCAGGACCTCCGCTCTCGAGGAGGTGACCAGGACCATGTCCTCCACCCGCACACCTCCCACCCCGGGAAGATACACTCCCGGCTCCACGGTGAAGACCATGCCCTCCTCCAGGACATCGCGGCTCCGCGGGGAAAGGTGCGGCATCTCGTGCACCTCCAGGCCTACCCCGTGCCCCAGGCCATGACCGAAAGCCTTGCCGTAGCCAGCTTTTTCCAGAACCTCCCGGGCAACCCGGTCCACCTCCCTCGCCCTTACCCCGGGCCTTATCCTCTCCAGGGCCCTCTCCTGGGCCTCCAGGACCAGGCGGTGTACCTTCCTGATCTCCGCGGGGACGCGCCCCAGGGCCACGGTGCGCGTGCAATCCGTGCAGTAACCCTCGAACACGACGCCCCAGTCCACCACCACGGCCCCGGTGAGCTTTGAGCCCGAGGGCCGGGCGTGCACCAGGGCTCCCCTCGCCCCACCGGCCACTATAGTCTCGAAGGCGGCGGCCTCCGCTCCCCGGCGCCGGGCGGCGAAGTCCAGTTCCAGGGCCAGCTCCCGCTCGGTGGGTCTTTCTCCCAGCCCCCGGAGCGCCTCCCGGAAGGCCGCCTCGGCTACCCGAATTCCCTTTTTCATAGCCCTCACTTCCGCCGGGCTCTTGCGGGCCCGCACCGACTGCATGTCCGCCTTGAGTGGGACCAAGGAGGCCAGCCCTCGCAGCCTCCGCCGGTACAGGGCCAGCTCCGCGCAGGTAAGGGACCGGGGGTCGTACCCGATCCTCAGGGGTCGTGGTGACGCGCTGCCCGCGGCGCCGGGAGAGGTTCCTCCTGCGGCACAGCCCGCAACGTCCCGGTCCCGCGTCCGCGCGGAACCCGGCGCCGTTCCTCCCCTCGAGCGGGTCAGTATCTCCCGCAATCCCTTGCCGAAATCCTCCTCGCAGATGAGGGTACGCAGGCCGGCCACCTCCTCCCGGGACTGCTCCCGGTAGCGGAAGTCGGTGAGGAACCATCCCGAGCGGGGGAGAAGGAGCACCAGGCCGCTGGAGCCGCTGAACCCGCACAGGTAACGCACGTCCGAAAGGCTCGTGACCAGTAGCCCGTCCAGCTCCCGCTCCCGCATCGCCTCACGGAAACGACTCCTGTGCTTGGAATATTCCGAGTCTTGCAATTCCCACCTGTCCTCGTAAGGTTCTTTCGACCAGCCCCATTAAAGCGAACGGGACTGCGCAAAACAAGATGCCCGAACCCCTCCAGGAATATGGCAACACCCGGCCCCGGATCAGTATCTCTCGTCGTTCCAGATGGAAAAGTTCCAAGGGAGCGGGAATCGATTCGGGGAGACTGAATGGCCATACCTTCCATTCATCAAGCTGCGAACCCTAAATAAGAAATGGCGTGGGAACAGGCCATTTAAACGATGCTCGCTTTTCACAACCCTTTCCTATTCTTGGTTCCCGATCGCTGGGACCTCTGAAAGGGTTGCGCCGGGGTTCATTCCTGGTCCAGGCTGATCTCCCTCCAGTTTATAACCGTGAGCTCGATGGGGAAACCGGCCACATCCACGTCCGGGGCGCGGTAATTGATGGTGCAGGTGGCAAAAAGGTTTTCCGAGCTGAAGATATTGATATCGTGCAGGGCGGTCATCTGGCAATATTGATTGTTGAACATTCCCAGGTCCACGTTTATATCCTTTCCCGCCCAGAAGAAATACTCGTTTGTGGAACCCCATCCAAGGAAAGACCAGTCGTTGTTGAAGGTTATGTCCCCTTTGCTGATGACCTGAAACTTGGAGTTGGAATTGAATTGTAGACGGTTGTTGGCAGTGAAGCTTCCCTCGCAGACGAATATACCCTTCATATTCGGCACGTCCCAGGCCACGCCGTTGAGAGTGAGATTCCCGGTGCAATAGATGACGGTCACCGAGGACGTACCGTAGGTACTTAGGTTGCCGCTGAAGGTCTTGTCGCCGATGAAGAAATTTCCCTGCTGCTGGGCTAGAGCGCGGTAGTACTCGAAGTTGGGCTCCGGCACATATACTTTATCGCAAGCGGCCTGTTGGATCGGCGCCCCCGGCGGGGTATAGATGGCCCCCAGGTCCCACCCGAAGAGTTTGTCCACCGTTTTTATAAGGGTCCCGGCATAAAGACTCCAATTTATGGAACCAGTGGTGGCCGCATATATGTAAGCCAAGGAAAAGGCGGGCGGGAAGAGCTGGGCTATGCCGTCCGCCCACAGCTCCACGGTACCCTTTTGTCCGGTGGATTTATCCCCGGTCTTGATGTTCCCGTAAAGCCTGGCGTTGACCGATCCAAACCAGCGCGGTCCCACATGCACGTAAAGCTTTCTCTTGGCCTCGATGTCGCCGTTTATGGTCAACCCGTCGCCCAGGCTGACAACGGGAGTCACGGTGATATTCACGTCCCGTTCGGCTCGAATGCCGCCCCCCAGGGAGCCGCCCCCACCTGCATTGATGGTGATGGGCGCGCCCGCGTTGATGGTTTCGTCAGCTCTTATGTTTACATCGTTTCCCGCGAACAGGAGATAGTTCTTCATCACGTCGAAGGCCTGCAGGCCACTGTAGATGACTTCCTCCCTTATCCTGCGTCGGTAGGTGGTGCCCCTCTCTACGTAAGACCCCGTAGCGGTTACGATGTAGTTGTAGGTGCCCGCAACCGGCTGGATCTCCAGCTGGTAACTCCCACCGAGAAGCTCGCCCGAATAAGTGTAAACGGTCCCCCCGGTTATCTCGTTGTTGACTATTTTGGCGTGAGCGAGATATAGAGCGGATTCAGCAACTTGGAAGGCTTTATCCTCCGGTCTGGCGTTGACCGCGCCCTGCAGGGCGGAGACCATGAGCAGGAGGCTGGCGGCGCCCAGGATGGAGAGCATGGTCAGGGCCACCAGGACGATGACGATGGCGAAACCCTCATCCTTGGGCCCGAGGAAGGTGGCCCATGCCTTCTTTCCCAACCTGCGCATCACCTTTCGCGCCCTCTTTTTTATGCCGTTCATCACACCCACATCCTTAAAGAAACCGTCACAAATTGTTGCGCAGGGTCACGCTACCGGTATAGTCCCTCTGCAGGTTTATCTTTCCCGCCCGGCGAGAGAATCGGATGGCGATATCCACGCGGTCCACGAGGGTGTTCCAACCAGCTGTTCCCGGGGTGATCTCCTCCATCGCCTTGGTGACAGGATTGAATCGATGATAGGTAAAGGTTATGCTCTCCACCCCATCCACCCATGCTTGGAGGTTATTCGGGTCGGAGCCCCGCATGAGCTTCCCGCCAGAAACGGTAAAGACCATGGCCTGAACAGTTCCGCTCCCATCCAGGTCGCCCGAGAATATAAGGGTGCTGTTGGTGCTGAAGGGATTGATGGTCGTGGCCACCCTGATCTGGCGGGTCATGGTGTCCAGTACTTTTCCTGCATCCTCTTCTATCCGGGCCAGAACATACTGGGTGGTTGAGCTGTCGGCGCCGGATTCCAACATTCCCGCCACCCCGATGAGGAAGATGATCAGGATGCCGATAACCACCATAAGTTCAGCGAGGGTAAATCCCGCCTCTCCAGGCACTATTCGGAGAACGGGTTCTTTCCGCATCCTCTCCCGGAAGTTGCGCGTTTTTTTTGCCACCGCCATTAACTCCTCAGCTCCCATCTTCCCGTGTAGGTATCCTTAATAGTATCGCCAACCCTATAGACCTCTATGTTGTAAAGACCTGTAGCGCCCGGCATGGTCCATCTAGAGGACTGAATCTGTACAATCTTGTTGGTCCGATCGTAAGTGCAATTAAAATTGCCATTTACGTCCAGACCACTACCCCATACTCTTAAGTTTGTTTGCCCATTCATGGGGAATCCCATCCCCCTCACCCGGAAGGTCGCGTAACCGGCCCCATACCAATAACTCCTCCAGGCATATGCCCTGGTTGAAGTGGTCTCATAATGCCATTCGCTACCTGAATACCACCTCTCGGCGTAAATGGCTAAGGCATACTTGGTGTCGCTGGGGGGGAGTATCTTGGCAGGCCCCAGTATGACGTCGAACTCCTTTTCGATATAATAACTTCCGAAGTATACTCTCACCTTCCAGTTATGGGTGTTGTCGCAACCGATGAGGTTGAGGTTCACCCTTATCTCGTTATCGTTGGTGACGGTGTACTCGCCCGCCAGGCTGTATTCCACCGAACCGTCGGTGATGGAAACCCCCGAGGTGGCGGAAAAGCCGTTCCCGGTGATCTTGCAGGGTATGTCGTAGTAGTTCTCGTAGAAATTGTAGCCGTTGTCGGGCACAAACCCGCCTATACTGGCATTGAAGGCCACCACCTGGAAGGGCGAACCTACGGTCCATCCGGACTGGTTGTTGTTCAGGTTCTTAACATAACCTTTGTACCAGCCCTCCGGCAGGGCGGAGAGGTTGAAGTCGGCGATCACGTAGGTATAGTTCATGACCTGCACAACGGTTCCCTGAACATAATTCCCGGCAGGTTGTCCGTTGACCACGTCGCTGCACAGGTATACCTCCACCGGGGGAGTCCCCTGCATGTTGAAATATTTCCCTTCGAAGACCAGCCTCCAGGGATTCCCCATGTTGTTATACGCCTGGTGGGAACCGGTACCGTAGACGTAAACGTCGTATACCTCGGGTATGGCCTCCTCGATCACGTATACCGCGCTGGAGAGATCCGAGGCCACGTGTCCGATCATGGTGGGTTCCTTGGTGTTCACCACCTGCATGTGATATTCACCGGGCGGAGCGCCGGTAAAGTCGAAGGTGGCCGTGATCTCGCAAGCGGGGCTGGACGCATAACCGTAGGACCCATCCGGCGCGCTTACCGCGGTGACCGTTCCATTAATCTGGTGTTCGACGTTGCCCTCATTGTCCACCTTGATCAGCCTCACCGCCGGGTATTCCACCGGGAAGCAGAAAGGCCCACCCCTAATCTTCAGCACGGCCGCATTCCAATAATTGGGGCCGGTCTTGCTGTAATCGGGATCATTTCCGAAATCGTCGATAACCGGCTTGGGGTATTGGACTATGAATCCTTCATACAGGTAGGCGGAGATTACCCCCTCCTGGCGTACCTTCACCGACCAGAAGCCGATGGCCGCCTTGGGCCTCCACGGATTGTTCGTTTCGTTATGTCCCGTATAAAGGGTCGTCCAGCCCTCGAGCACCGTGGGTGTCCACGAGGTGATGGTGATGGGGATATCCTCGTACTTGTCCCTGACCAGCCAGGCCTGGGCTCTTCCGTTGGCGTCGTTCAGGTCATCAAAGCCCCAGCCCTCAATCCTCACGTTCACGTTCACATTGGGATCGGACCAGTGAGCGGCGGCGTTGGGCTTGGTAGCATCCCTTATGGAGTCCGGCCCGGTGACGACGATCCTGGATATACCGATGTTGTAGATGGCCTCGGTGTCGGTGATGATGCTCTGCAGCACGTAACTGTCCTCTCCATCCCCCGACTGCCAGTAAACGTTCACTTTAACCAACAGTAGGTGGATGACCTGGTTGTCGCTGTTAGTGGGCCGGTCTTTCCCCACCGTTTTAGGCCCCCAGTCGCTTTTCATCACCGCCACGCCCGTGTCGTCCTCGAGATAGGAGAGCTGGACCGTCACCCGGTAGGGTTCGTATCCCGGGAAACCGCCGTAGTTGAAGTAGGTGACCTCGGGAACGGCGCTCCAATCCGGTTTTCCTTCCCCATCCGCCGGATTGCTGGTTATGGGACTTCTACTGCCCCAGAAATGATCGTCGATGTCGAAATTCAAGTTCACATCGGTATCCTTATGGGGTTCATAAAAAGGCATGGAGCGAATTTTTTCCAGGGCGGCCTGGGCGCAGCTCACGCTCTTCTGCATCTTCTCGAAGGCCCTCATTCCCGAAAAGGAAGCGTCGAACATGCGGATGATGGGGATGAGTCCCACCACTATTATCAGGCCGGCCACCAGCATCTCGGCCAGTGAAAAACCCTCTTGGTTATCCAATTTCCTTCGCAGCCACATCTCGCACTCTCCACCTCTCCAAGCCTGCAAAACATTATTGCGGATTTATTCTTCCTTGCGCATCAAGGACCACGCTGATGGTGGATCCACCCAGCCCCAGGGTGATGGTGGCGGGAGTAACGGTCTGGGTGGTTCCCCGGGGGACGAAATCGATGACCGTTGCCGTATCGTTCAAGATTTTCACACCGTTGGAAACCTCTATGTAGTAATGGCCCGCGTCCTCCGTGACCTCTTCCCCACTCACCGACCTGTCCACCGGCTCCAGGTTCCAGTTGCCGGCACTTTCCACCCGGTGAAGGAACTCGTAGGAGTTCGGGTGGGCAGCGTCCGACTGAGGATAAAAGATCAACCGGTAAGCGACATTTTCCTGGCGTGCCGCGTTCATGGCCCGGGTGAGGGCCGCTTCCACCTGCCTCTGGGCCCCCTTCAAGGCCATGGACCTGCTGGTATTGGCGTAATTGACGACCGCCAGGGTGAGCACGATGCCCAGGATAACCACGATGATGGATAACTCTATGAGGGTAAACCCCGCCTGGTCTTCCGGGTAATCATCTCCGAGGATGTTTTGCAGAAGCCTCATTTTCTCACCCCGCCACGGGCGATCAACAATTCATTGCGACTCACTCGTGTTTATCCATTTCTTATTTACATAATCGATGCTTTCCTTTCCGACCTTAACACACCCGACGGTAACCCGGGGTTAATTATCGATTAACCATGTTACGATCCTGTTACAACCCCCGGTACGCCTGTCATTTCTTTGCCATATACCGAAAGGTGTGAGAAAACTCGTCATCCGGGTAAGCCCCGCAACCCGACGCTTTTATCGCACCCACTCCGCCATAATTCTCACGGCGCTCAGGTATCCCTCCGTCCCCAGGCCGCTTATCACTCCTCTGACCACCGGGGAGACCACCGAACGTGCCCTCCATTCCTCCCGGGCGAAGATGTTGCTTAGGTGCACCTCGATGGCTGGGATGTCCAGGTCCGCCAGGGCGTCCCGCAGAGAGTATCCGTAATGGGTCAGGGCCCCGGGGTTGATTACCAGGCCGGCGGCGCGACCCCGCAGGCCCTGCAGGTAATCGATGATGGCCCCTTCGTGGTTGCTCTGGAAAAACTCCAGCTCCACCCCCATCTCGGCCGCCCTTTCCCGGAGTGCGTCCCTGACTTCCTCCCAGCCGATCGTCCCGTATATCTCCGGGTCCCGTTCCCCGAGCAGGTTGAGGTTGGGGCCGTTGACCACGGCGATAAGAGGCATGCTCGACCTACCTCCTTTCAGGATACATTAAATGATATTCCCTCCCCTCACCCGTCTTCGGCCACGCCCACGAGCAACGGTTAGGGGTATCCCATCCATCCGCGCAAGTCCTCCAGGGTCTTTCCCACCGCCTCCCTCACCAGCTCCACCGGGGGTGAGTCCACCAGAACCGGGGACTGCCAATCCCTGAGAAGCACGAAACGGATCGCCCGCCCCCGCTTCTTGTCCGCCTCCATGAAACCCAGGACCTCCTGGGCGGAGACCTCCAGGGCGGAAGGAATATACTGCAGGAGGGGGAGGAGCACGCGGAGGTGTCCCTCCTCCAGGGGGGTTCGGGACAGGCCGCTCCGCTCCGCCAGCCGGGAGGCCATGATCATCCCCAGGGCCACCGCCTCGCCGTGGCGCAGCAGCCGGTATCCGGCAGCCGCCTCCAGGGCGTGGCCGAAGGTATGCCCGTAGTTGAGGAAGGCGCGTACTCCCTTCAGGTCCCTCTCGTCCGCCTCCACCGCCTTCACCTTGTGCTCCGCACAGCGGCGCACCAGGGAGGTGAAATCGTATCCCTGCGGTGGCCTCCCCTCCGGCCAGCCCTCCATCTCCTGGAGGATCTCCCGGTCGTAGAGGAAACCGTACTTGGCCACCTCGGCCAGCCCGCTCAACAACTCCCTCTCCGGAAGGGTCTCCAGCACCGAGACGTCGGCTATCACCGCCTCGGGCTGATGGAAACAACCCACGGCGTTCTTCCCCTCTAGGAGGTCCACCCCCGTCTTCCCTCCGATGCTCGAATCCACCATGGACATCAGGGTGGTGGGAAGCTGCAGGTAGCGGACCCCCCGCATGTAGGTGGCGGACAGGAAACCGGCCAGGTCACCCACCACACCACCTCCGAAGGCCACCACCAGGTCCTCCCGGGTGAATCCCTCCCGGATGAGGTGGCGGTATCCCTCCTCCACCACGCGGAGGTTCTTGTTCTCCTCGCCCTCGGGAAAGGTGAACCAGGCCACACGTGCCTCTCCGGATAACCCTGCCTGGATGGCCTCCTCCAGGATCTGGCCGTATCCCTCCCGCAGGGTTGGATGGGTTACTACCGCCACCCGTGCGGGGGCGAGGCGGCGGAGTGCCTCCGGAAGCACGCGTCCGTAAATTCCCCGCCCCACCGAGATGGGATATTCCTTCCCTCCCGCCCGGACCATCAGTTCCGCAACCATATCCCCGCTATTTCCTCCACCACTTCCTCCACCGAGCGGCCGTCGGTGTCCACCACGTAATGGGCGGCCTGGCGATAGGCCTCCTCCCTCCGGGAGAGGAGCTCCTCCACCCGCTCCGCCACTCGCCCACCCGCCAGGAGGGGTCGTCCCTCCCCTCCACCCACGCGCCGCAGGATGCTGTCCCTGCTCGCTCGCAGGTAGAACACGGTGCATCTATCTCGCAGGAGCCTCACGTTCTCGGGGCGGACGACGATGCCCCCGCCGCAGGCCAGCACTATCCCCTCCTGCTGCAATTCCTCGCGCAGGGCCCGGCTCTCCCGATCGCGAAACCCCTCTTCCCCTTCGCGCTCGAAGATCTCCTCCACGCTCATGCCCGCTTCCCTGGAGATGGCCTCGTCGAGATCCACGAATCCCATCTTCAGCCTATGGGCCAGGAGGCTTCCCACCGCGCTTTTCCCCGCTCCCATGAAACCGATGAGGGTCAGGTTCTTCACCTCTCCTTACATCCCACCTTTCCCTTTCCGCGAGCGTTCCGCGTAGGACACTTACCATTACGCAAGGTGTTCATGGTCATGCGAGCCAATCCCTCCGCGGATAGCTCCCCGGTAATACATTATTTCCTTGGTCATCTTCCCGTGATTACCAGTATCCATAACAGTTGAAGGACAGTTGAAGGCCTACCCCTTAAAAGGACCTGTGGCGCCTGACAAGTTCCCGGAAACGGACCTCCAATTCCTGCAGGCTGTCGCCGCCGAGTTTCTCCAGCAGGGCGTCGGCGAGTACGAAGGCTAGCGCCGCTTCGGCGATCACCGCCGCCGCCGGAACGGCGCACACATCGGCCCTCTCTACGGCCGCCCGCACCCTCTCCTTGGTCAATAGGTCCACGGTCTCTGGGGGGGAGGCCAGGGTGGGGATGGGCTTCATTGCCGCCCTGACCACCACCGGCTCACCGTTGGTCATCCCCCCTTCCAGCCCTCCGGCGCGGTTGGTCGGCCGGTAAAACCCCCTCCTGCGGGAATGACAGATGGGGTCTGCCGCCCTGGAGCCCCGCAGGCCCGCCAGCCGGAAACCCTCCCCGATCTCCACTCCTTTTACGCCCTGGATGGACATGACCGCGGCCGCCAGGCGCGCGTCCAGCCTCCGGTCCCAGTGCACGTGGCTCCCCAGGCCGGCTGGAACCCCGTAGGCCACCACCTCGAAAACGCCACCCAGGGTGTCGCCCTCCCGTCGGGCGCGGTCCACTTCCTCGCGCATACGTCGCGACGCTTCCGGATCAAGGCAGCGCAGGGGGTCGCCGTCGGCGCCCGCCATCTCCTCCCGTCGCGGCAAGGCCTTCCTGTCCGGGACCCTCACCTCCCCCACCTGGAGGATGTGGGAATGCACGTGAATGTCGAAGCCGGCGAGGAGGGACTTGGCCAGGGCACCCGCGCACACCCTGCCCACCGTCTCCCGGGCCGAGGAACGCTCCAGTATGTCCCTTATATCCCTTGTCCCGTACTTGAGCACTCCCGCCAAATCGGCGTGGCCGGGCCGAGGCCTGGTGAGGGGTTCGACCTCCACATCGCCGCCGGGGGACATTATCTTCATCCACTTCTTATATTCAGCGTTTCTAACCAGCATGGCCACCGGGCTTCCCAGGGTACGTCCCCCTCTCACCCCGCTCAGTATCTCCACCTTGTCCTTTTCCAGGGACATGCGGGCTCCCCTGCCGTATCCCAACCTCCTTCGTGCCAGTTCGGATTCGAGGAATTCACGGCTCACGGGAATTCCCATGGGCATGCCCTCCACAATGGTAATTATCCCAAATCCATGTGACTCACCGGCATCCAGGAACCTCAACATCCTTCTTCCTCCTGAAATTTAAAGGGGGCGGCTCCCCGCCGCCCCCTCTCCCTCATCCCGATCTCATATCTTCCGCAGCTGGTTCACCTTGAGCTCGTAGGACTCGTCCCCGCAGGTGAGGATGACCGTCTGCTCGTCCTTTATCTCCTGCACCTTGAAGACCTCGGCGAAGGAGTTTCCGGCCTTCAGCTTCTCATACCGGGTATCGTTGACCTTGATGTCCGCATAGCGTATCCCCCGTATCTCGTAGATGTCGGTGACCATCACCACCCGCTGGGATACGTCGGTGGTGACTGGGGTGGCGGAGGGCGCAGAGGTCACCGGGGCCCCGGTGGTGGTGCCGGTCGTCCCTCCAGCCTGCGCCTCATAGTTGGGGAAGCCGAGCATCTGCCATTCCTTGCTGGCCAGGTTCCCGGAGTTCTTCCGGAGGGTTCCCACTTCACCCATCAAGGGATAGAAGGGATCGTTAAGTACCCATACCTCAACGTAGGGTATCTCCCCCAGCTGCTGCTCCATCTCCTCCATGTGAATCTGGAACTTCTGCTCCACCATCCGGGAGGCCAGAGCCTCACCATCCAGTTTCAAGCTTCCTTTCCCGGAGAGCAGGGACTGCGAAAGGGTTCCGGATCCGGATCTCTCCACTCCCGGCTCGGCGGCCATCACCAGGACGGCCGTCACCATCAGGGCCAGCGCCATCCCTACCAGCAGCCTGGTCCTTACCGGCTTCAGCCAAGTTCCCTTACCTGTTTCTATCTTTCTTTTCCTTTTCATAAATCCTTATCACCCGTTCTTGCTCTCGAGGCCTCAGGCTTTAAGGTGTGCCTCCGCCTGCTCCGCCGGCACCCGCTCCCCCGCCGGGAGCGGTGATCAGACCCTCGATACCCTGCGTAGTGGTGAAAAACACCCTGAAGGTGATTACGGCCTGGATGTAAGGAAGCCCGGCATCCGCCTCCTGGATTTCCAGCTTCACCACCTTCACCGAGCGTGGGAGGCGCTCGACGTGATTGAAGAACTCCACTAGGTTGAAATATCTCCCATTGAACGTGGCCTCGCAGGTCATCGTGTAATAGTTCTGAGCCGCCACGGGTATGGAGGGGGTGAAGGAGAAGAAATCCAGGCCCGCCTCCTCCGCAGCGTGGTCTATCTGCTCAATAACGTCGGCCAGCTCCACGTTCTCGGGGATACGCTGCTTGAGCACCTCTATCTGCCTGGTAAACTGCTCCGGATCTTTCTCGAGCTGCTTCAACTGGCTGAGACGGTTCTGTTCCGTTTGGATGCTGGTCTCCACCTCGGCGATACGGTCCTCCACCTCCCCCACCTTGTTCCTCTGGGGAAAGACGATCAGGAAGAGGCCCAGGACCAGCACGATGACACAGATGATGGCCACCGCCAACAACCATAATCCAGCCCCTACTCTTATCCTCATCTCGTCAGCCTCCCGTGGTCCCGGAGGCAGCCTCAGCCCGCCAAACGGCTTTTTCGGGATTCCACTGACCGGTGATGGTGAACTGGATGGCCCAGTCGCTGAAGGACTCCTCCTGCGTTTGAGTGACTCCCTGCGCGTCGGTCGTCGTCACCATCCGGGTCTCGGTTATGGTGGTCTGCGTGGAATCGGTTATCCACAGGTTCGACCATTCCTCCATGTTCTGCAGGCGCACGAAGAACTCCGCCACCTTGGGATGACCACGGAAATAATAGTAGTAAGGATAAGCATCCAGAAACCCCCTGGCCTTGAAGTCGCTGGCCCGGGGAAGCCAGGTCTGGATGGAAAGCCAGGCCGGAGTGGCGTAACCCTTTATCTGTATCGGGGTACCTCCACCGGCCTGCTGCCCCGCGGGGGCTCCCCCGGCCACGGCCTCGAGGGGCTGCGCGTCAATGGTGAGGCTGGTCAGCCAGATGGTGGGAGCCCGGGGGTTGGAAGCGGTGGCCAATCCCTCAGGTACGCACATGGCCAGGTCGTTGAGCATTTGAGCCCAGGGCACCCTGCCGGCGTTGGCCTGCTGGTAGAGGCTCTGCAGGGCCTTCAGCTCCTTCTGTTGAGCCTCGAACCTCTCCATGGGCTTGGTCTGCTTCTTGAGCTCCTCGAGCTCCGCCTGCCTCTGCTTCAGGGTCTCCTCCTTGCCCGCCTTCTGGGCGTTGAAGAGGATATAGAGGCCGGCGATGATGATTACAGTCACCAGGCCCATGAGCACAATCCAGGGCACCAGATGCGGCCGCTCGACCTTCTCCTTTATCTCCGGCGGCAGGAGGTTTATCCTGGTCATTACTCAACCACCTCCCGCAGGGCCAGTCCCACGCATACCGCCACCGAGGGCTCGATCTCCGCGAGCTCCTCCGGCGTGTAGGGCAGTCGCCCAAGCTGCACGTTCTGAAGGGGCCTGCCGATCTCCACCGGCATGCGCAGGCCACGGTTCATCTCCTGGACCAGGTTCACGGTGAGGGAGCCGCTCCCGGAGACGATGACCTTCCGGAAGGCCCTCTCCTGGGTTTGGGCGATGTAATAGTCGATGGAACGCCGTATCTCCCCCACGAAGCCGAAGATGTCCTGCTGCAGAATTTCCTGGGCCTCGGGATTGACCACCTTCCCGCGGCGCACCGCTTCCGCCTCCTCCCACTGCATATCCAGGCGGTTGACTATGTTCCTCACGAAATCGTCCCCGCCACGGAGCAGGAAACGGGCGAAGCGGGGAACGTTCTCCTTGAGGATGGTAATATTGGTAATACCCGCCCCCACGTTTATCAGGCACACGGCCTCCGTCTCCTCGTAGGCGGCCTGCAGCTCCGCCAGGGGTATGAGGGAGCGGGGGAGGGCAAAGGCCTTCAGGTCGATCGTCGAGGGTGTCAAGCCTGCCTCCCGCAGCACCTCGATGAAGGTGTTGATCATCTCCTTGTGGGCGGCCACCAGGAGCACGGTGAGCATGCGCTCCTCCTCGGCGGTCATGAACTCCTCGATGATGTCGTAGTCCAGGATGGCGTCCTCGACGGGTATGGGGATGAACTCCTGAACCTGGAAGCGTAGGGCGCTGTCCAGCTCTTCCTTCTCCATGTAGGGCAGCTCGATGGGGCGCACGATGACCTTCTGGTTGGCGATCCCCAGGATGACCGATTTCTCCTTGATTCCGGTTACGGACCAGAGTTCCTTGAGTGCCTCGGCCAGGGTTACCCCGTCCTCCACCTCGCCGTCCCGAACCACTCCCTCGGGAATGGGGACCATCCCCAGGTTAGAGAGGACCGGCGCTTCCTTTCCAAGGGTCACCTCGGCGACCTTCACCGAGTTGGAGCTGATGTCCAGGCCTACGTAGACCTTGCTCTTCCTGGGGCTCATGCCTACCCCCGATCTCAACCCTTGTCCACCCTCTGGGTACCCCTGGAGAGGTACTCGTTGACGTCGCTTTCCTTGATGCGATAATTCTTTCCCACGCGTATGGCCGGTATCTGGCCACTCTTCACCAGCCGGTACACGGTCATGTTGGAAACCCTGAGGATGTTGGCCACCTCATTGACCGTCAACAGCTTATTGCCGCTCTCCCCAGCCACTTATCCTCCAAAATATACACTTCTTCTCGACCGGTACACAATCCTTTCCTTGCTTCCAAGAAACTCCGCCCTCCATGATTCAACAATAAACGGCACTAAATTAATTCGCCCACAATGGCAACTAACTTTAGCACTTTTTTATATTTTTCACACTTTTATAAAAAGATATATTTCCATCATTTTATTTGTCAATAGTTTAAAAATTTAACAAATCCGGGCCGTCCGAGTTCCGTTTCCTCCCCATGCACGGCAAAATCGATGAGCAACGCAATCTTTGACCGCTCTTTGGTGGCCTTTGCCTCAACCCTGCTTCGAAAACTGAGATATGAGCGAGAATATAGGCATGTAGAGCGAGATGACGATGGTGCCCACCACCACGCCCAGGAAGACGATGAGGACCGGTTCCAGCAAGGAAGTCAGAGCCTCGACGGTAGATGAAACCTCCGAGTCGTAGAAGTCCGATACCTTGTTGAGCATGGTGTCCAGGGCACCGGTTTCCTCCCCGATGGCCAGCATCTGGGTGACCATGGGTGGAAAGAGTGGACTCTGGCTCAAGGGCTTGGCGATGGACTCGCCTTCCTTGACGCCTGCCCGAACGTTCTCCACGGCCTCCGCCACCAGGACGTTGCCCACCGTGCTGGAGGTGATTTCCAGGGCTTGTAGGATGGGCACCCCGCTGGCCACCAGCGTCCCGAGGGTGCGGGAGAAGCGGGACAGGGACATCTTGTGCAGCAGCGGCCCGAACACGGGAAGCTTGAGCTTTAAGGAGTCGAGCTTCCGCCTCCCTGCGGGGGTCTTCAACCAACGGCGCAGCAGCACAACGCCTCCAATGACCACGGCCAGGAGTATCAGTCCCTTCCAGCTGGCCAGGAAGTGGCTGATGCCCACGATTATTCTGGTCAGGAAGGGAAGGGTGGCCCCCATGTCCCGGAACATCTTCTCGAAAATAGGCACCACGAAGATGAGCATTACGAAGAGGAGCAGTATGGAGATGGCGAACATGGCCGCCGGATAGGTCATGGCCGACTTTATACGGCGACGGATCTCGTCTTCGCTCTCCAGGGTGTTGGCTATACGCAGCAGTACGTCGTCCAGAACGCCGCCGATCTCGCCCGCCTTCACCATGCTGGTATAGAGGTCCTTGAAGATGTTGGGGTGCTTCGACAGGGCATCAGAAAGGGAGCGCCCCATCTCGACCTCGTGCTGCACGTCGCTTATCACCTCGGTGAGCACCGGGCTCTCCGTCTGCTCGGAGAGGATGCTCAGGCACTTCACCAAGGGGAGGCCGGCGTTGATCATGGTGGCGAACTGGCGAGTGAAGACGGTTATATCCTTGGATTTTACCTTGGGCTGGAATATGCGGATCTCCCGCTTGGTTATGGGAACCCTTTCCTCCTCGACGGCGATGACGAAATAACCCATCTCCCGGAGCCGCTGGGATACCGCCGCCTCGTTGTCCGCCTCCAGCTTGCCGGTGACGATCTTCCCCTGACGGTCCCTCACCCGGTAGGAATAGGTATGAGCCATGCGGGTCTCCTCTTCCCAGCCCCTCTATAACCGACTTTTTTAAGTTATAACCATTTCAACAAATTTGTCAACAATTTACAATTCTATTCATATTCAACATCTCTTATCACGCTTATATATTTATCGTAAATTTTTCCTACACCTTTAACGGACCTCCACCCACAAACCGCCTTCGTTCCCCCCACGGCCAGGCCGGGCTCCTAAAGCATTCTGGGAGGCTTTTCGGACCCTCCCTCCGGTAAGCTTTCCGCGCCGCCACAATGCTCAGTTCCCCAGGCCTTCCGGTAGCAGTTGCCCGCAGCTGGCGTTGATCCTCCCGACCAGTTCGATTACCTCCTCCGCGTCGAGGTCCCCGGTCAGGAGCTTCACGCGGTCCCCGGTTATCATTTTCAAGTACACCTTGCGTGCGTCTTCCTTTCTGCCGAGCTTCTCGTACATGACTATCAATCCTCTGGATATGGTGAACATGCCGACGATACCCGGGCGCAGGGAAAAGGCCTCTTCGAAGGCCTCCAGGGCTTCCTGGTATTTTTTCTCCCTCAACATCAGGTCGGCGAGGCTGAAATACAGGTCGGCGGATTCCGGGTTGGCCCGTATGCCCGCCAGGTTCAATTTCAGGGCTTCTTCCCTCCGTCCCGCATCGTACAGCAGCCCGGAAAGAATATAGTAAGCGTCCACGTAGTGGGGATCGAGGTAGGTGATGATCTGGAAATAGGGGATGAGTTCGGCGTCGTTCCCGTATACGTGGTACAACTTGTCCGTCTTGATGAAGAAGGTGTAGGCGAAATACTGGCGAATACCTCCCATGAAGCGGGCCAGACTGGCCGAGGAGGGGAAATTCCCCGTCCTTTCCCTGGAACCGGCGGGCGTGCGGTCCAGTCCCGCCTGGAAGGCCGCGGCCAGGGACAGGAGCGTGACCACCAGGACCACAATCCACTTCCAACCGCCTCTTTTCAGGCCGTCTCCCACCTTTGTACTCCTGCCCATATCCATAAGTTACCCGTGCGGCGCCGGACTTTCCGCCCTGCTGTACCGCCGAAAACCAGGCGCATACGCTACCGCCAGGGCTTCCCCTTAATCGCCCGGTAAAACGTCATGGCTCCCCACGATTCCCGGGAAACAACCGCCTCCCCGCACAACAGGGGAGATTTTCCATGTATTCCCTGGGCCGAGATTTTCCCTCTTCCCGGGGAATACCGATTCCTTCGATCCTTCCCCCATCCCCGGAGGACCGGAAGACAGTCTTCACAGCATCCACGGTATTCTTCCGCCGCTTCCGGAAACCCATTTTCCGGGTGTGCCCGGAGGCCGCTCAAAGGTCCTTCCTTTCCAGCAGGAAAGCCCCCAGGGCCAGGAAGGCAGCCGCAAAGGCCGCCGCCAGGCCCAGCAAGAGCAGTAGCTCCGGAGCCCCCACGCGGAAGACCCTCTCCCCGTGAGCCACGGTCTCGTTTATATTCAGCCTCTCCAGGTTGGGTAGCAGATAGTAGAACAGGCCCGCCAGTCCCCTCAGTGCCGCCGGATGGCCGGCGTCGGTCATGGTCCGGTAGAGGAAATCGCCTTTCACGTGGCAGATGACGTAGAAAAGCCCGGTGAGGAGCACGCAGACTACGGGGCTCAGGTGGACGGAGGCCAGCATGGCCACCGCGGCCAGCACCGCCCCCTCCAGGAAGACGGTGAAGAGCGCCTTGGCCAAGCCCGTGCTGAACACGCCGAATTTGACGCCCACAAAAGCCAGAACCACTGGGTAGGCTACCAGAAGGCTCATGGCCAAAACGGCCAGTATACCCAGGTACTTTCCCAGAAAATAGCGTTTCCTGCTCACCGGGCGCGAAAGCACGTTGTAGATGGTCCTCTTTCCCATCTCTCCCGGGAGGATGGTGGAGGCCATGATGACCGCCAGGATGAAGGCCATGATGCTCACCAGCCCTAGTGCGGCCTCCCGAGCCAGGTCCAGCTGCACTCCCACCTCCGACGAGGGCAGCATGGGCACCAGGAGGATGAGGATGACAGTGAAGGCGAGGAGGGCGTAGAAGACCTTGCGGTGCAGGGCGTCCTGCACCACACCCCAGGCCACGGTGACCAGGTCGGCGGCCTCCTTCCTCATCTCAGCCGCCACCTCCCTTCCCCACTCTCTCCAGGAAGAACTCCTCCAGGCTCATGCGCCTCGGCCCCACCCGTTCCACCTCCAGCCCGGCGTCAAGGAGGACCCGGAGGATGCTCCCCAGCGCCTCCCGCGGCACGATTATCCCGGTGCGGTCGCCGGTCCAGGTCGCCGTTGCGGGAAGGTCCGGTCCCTTACCCTCGGGGGGAGGGGAAGCCAGGGTCACCAGGAACTCGTCGCGGGAGCGGAGGAGCTCGTCCAGAGCCCCGGAAGCCACGTTCCGGCCCTCGGAGATGATGGCCACCCGGTCGCAGATCTCCTCGATCTCGGAGAGCTGGTGGGAGCTGAGCAGGATGGTAACCCCCGATCGGCGCAGGCTTTCCAGGAGGTCTCTCACCTCTATCTTGCCCAGAGGATCGAGGCCGGTGGAGGGTTCATCCAGGATCAGGAGCTCTGGTTCCGCCAGGAGGGCCTGGGCCAGGCCCACGCGCTGCAGCATTCCCTTGGAAAATTTTTCCATAGGAAGGTCTCCCACCTCCCCCAGGCCCACCAGGTTCAGCAGGTGCGCGGTCCGCGCCCGGATGCTCTCCCGGGACATCCCCGAGAGCCTCCCGTAATAGCAGAGCAGCTTCCGTGGGGTCATGTAGAGCTCGAAGTAGGGCTGCTCGGGGAGAAAGCCCACCCGGGCTCGCGCCCCGGGGTCCGACCCCTCGCCGCCGAAAAGGTATATCCTTCCCCTCTCCGGCCTCACCAGCCCCATGATCGCCTTTAACGTGGTGGTTTTTCCCGCCCCGTTGGGCCCCAGGAGACCCACCACGCTCCCACGGGGCACCTCCAGCTCCAGGCCCCTCAGGGCCGGACGGGGAGGCAGACCAAGCCTTGAAGGATAACTCTTGTGCAAATCCTCTATGCGGAGGACCACGTCCATGGCCGCTTACCCTATCAGCCTCTCCATCTCGTCGCGGTTGTTGCAGCGGGACATGGCCACCTCGTAGGATATGACGCCCCTCTTGTACAGGGCGGCGATGGACTGGTCCATGGTCTGCATCTTGTACTGGCCCCCGGCCTGCATGGCCGAGTAGATCTGGTGCACCTTGGCCTCCCGGATGAGGTTGCGGATGGCCGAGGTGGCCACCATGACCTCCACCGCGGGGACCCTGGACTGGCCGTCCTTGGTGGGCAGCAGCTGCTGGGTGACGATGGCCTGGATGGTGGAGGCCAACTGCAACCGCACTTGCTGCTGCTGGTAGGTGGGGAAGACGTCGATGATACGGTCGATGGTCTGCGGCGCATCCTGGGTATGCAGGGTGGCGAAGACCAGGTGGCCGGTCTCCGCGGCGGTGAGGGCCGTGGAGATGGTCTCCAGGTCCCTCATCTCCCCCACCAGGATGACGTCCGGGTCCTGTCGCAGCACGTACTTGAGGGCATTGGAAAAGGAATGGGTGTCGCTACCCACCTCCCTCTGGTTGACGATGCATTTCTTGTGCACGTGGAGGAACTCGATGGGGTCCTCCACGGTGATGATGTGCAGGTTGCGGTTCTCGTTGATGACGTTGATCATGGCCGCCAGGGTGGTGGACTTGCCCTGCCCCGTCGGCCCGGTCACCAGGACGAAACCGCGGGGAAGCATGCAAAAGTCGTAGAGCACCGGGGGCAGGTTCAGCTCCTCAATGGTCTTGATGCGATAGGGGATGATGCGGAAGGCGGCCCCGATGCTGTTCCTCTGGAAATACACGTTGACCCGGAAGCGGGCGCTTCCCGGCACGGAGTAGGAAAGGTCGAACTCCAGGTTGCTCTCCAGCTGCTCCCGTTGCCGGGCGGTGAGAATGCTGTAGACCATGTCCCGGGTGTCGTTGGAGGTTAGCCTGGGATATTCTTCCAGGCGAACCAGGACCCCGTTGATGCGCATGATGGGCGGCGCCCCCACGGTTATGTGTAGGTCGGAAGCGCCCCTCACCAGGACTTCCTCCAGCAGCTCGTTGATGTCCAGCTTGGCCACTAACCTCTCCTCCTCTCGGACGGTTTTCAACCCACCCCTACATGATGACCCTCAGCACCTCTTCGAGTGAGGTTATACCCTGCCTGACCTTTATGAAACCTTCCTCGCGCAGCGTGCGCATGCCCTCCGACCTGGCCATCTCCGCGATCTCCACGTGGGGGGCGTTGCGGGCCACCAGGTGCTCGATGTTCTCGGTCACCTCCAGGACCTCGAAGATGCCCACCCGTCCCCGGAACCCGGTGTTGTTGCAGGCCGGGCATCCCCGGGGCCGGAAGAGGACGTGCTCGTCCCCGTCCTCCCACCGGAAGCCTATTTTCTCCAGGTATTCCTCGTCGGGCTCGTAGGGCTCCTTGCAGCGCTCGCAGAGGCGGCGGGCCAGGCGCTGCGAGCTCACGCAGTCCACCGCCGAGGCGATAAGGAAGGGCTCGATGCCCATCTCCAGGAGGCGGGTCAGGGCGCTGGGGGCGTCGTTGGTGTGCAGGGTGGAGAGCACCAGGTGCCCGGTGAGGGCAGACTCGATGGCTATCTGCGCCGATTCCGGGTCGCGGATCTCCCCGATCATCACGATGTCCGGGTCGCAGCGCAGGATGGACCTCAGGGCGGCAGCGAAGGTCAGTCCCGCCTTGTAGTGCACCTGCACCTGGTTGATGAGGGGGAGGCGGTACTCCACCGGGTCCTCCACGGTGATGATGTTCTTCTTGATGGTGTTGAGCACGTTCAGGGTGGCGTAGAGGGTGGTGGTCTTGCCGCTCCCGGTGGGCCCGGTGACCAGTATGGTGCCGTAGGGCTTGTTGAAGCTTCTGGAATATTTTTCCAAAATATCCTCGCTGAAACCCAGTTCCTCCAGGCTCATGAGAGAGGTGCTCTTGTCCAGGATGCGCAGGACCACCTTCTCCCCGTGGATGGTGGGCAGGGAGGCCACGCGCAGGTCCACCGGCTTGCCCATGACCTCCACCGAGGTGCGCCCGTCCTGGGGGAGCCTCTTCTCGGCGATATTCATGTCCGCCATGACCTTTATCCTGGCCACCACGCCGGGGTGGATCTGCTTGGGATTGCGCCTTATCTCGTGGAGGACGCCGTCGATGCGGAAACGGATGCGCACGTCGTTCTCCATGGGCTCGATGTGCACGTCGCTGGCCCGGTCGGCCACCGCCTCGGAGATGAGGAGGTTCACGTACTTCACGATGGGGGCGTCCTCGGCATCCGCCGCTTCCCCTACCTCCTCGGCCACCCTTTCCGCGAACTCTTCCGCCCCGAGGTCCAGGTCGGCCTCGGAGCGGCAGTAACGGTTGATGGCCGCGATGATGTCCTCCTTCGTGGCCACCACCGGCTCCACGTCCATACCGGTCATGATGCGCACATCGTCCAGGGCGAAGACGTTGGTGGGGTCGGCCATGGCCACCAGGAGCTTATCTCCCTCGAAACCGATGGGAATGAGGGTATAGCGGCGCGCCATTTCCGCATCTACCAGGGAACAGGCGGAGATGTCCACGTCGTAGTTGGCCAGGTCCACGTAGCGCAGCCCGATCTGGCGGGCCAGGATGGAGGTCAGGGCGCCCTCGCTGACCATCTTCATGTCCACGAGGACCCTTCCCAGGGGCTCGCCGGTCTCTCGCTGCCTCTCCAGGGCCTGCTGCAGCTGTTCCTCGGTGATGATCCGGTTCTTGACCAGTATCTGGCCCAACCTCTCCTTCTTGGGCTTCTCCATCTAACGCGCCGCCTCCGTGCTGCATCTTTTCACCGCTTTCCGGTACGCTTCGCGCATGGCCTCTAGGGGGGCGGGCATCCCCGTCCACAGGGTGAAGGAGGCCGCCGCCTGGTGGATGAGCATCTCCCTTCCATCCGCCACCCTGGCCCCCCTTTCCGCGGCGGAACGCAGGAAGGCGGATCGGCTACCGTATTTCAGGTCTATGGCCCACTTTCCTCCGCCAAGGCCCGAATAGTCGAGGGGCAGTTCCTCCCCCTCCTCCCCGGAGAGGGGGGTGCAGTTTACCACCAAGTGGCATTGGTGCAAAACTTTCGCGCCCTCCTTATCCAGCTTCTCAACCCTAATTTCGGTAGAGGCACCCGCGCCCTTTAACCTCTCCATCAGTTCGAGGGCCCTGGATTCCGTCCGGTTGAGTACGTATACGGTCCGGGCGCCCTCCCGCATGAGGGCCAATGCCACCGACCTTGCTGCGCCGCCCGCCCCGAGGAGCCCGACCGTACTTCCGGCCACCTCTACACCTTCCTCCCGGAGCAAACCCTGGAAACCGGCGGGGTCGGTGTTGTAACCCACCAGGCGACCTTCTTCGACCACCAGGGTGTTCACCGCACCTAGTATCACCGCTTCTCCGCGCAGCTCGTCCGCCAGCCTCGCCGCCTCGACCTTGTGCGGTATGGTCACGTTGGCCCCGCGAAAATCCAGGGCCGGCAAACCCCGCAAAGCTGCCGGCACGTTCTCCGGCCTGACGCGAAGCGGAACGTACACCCAGTTCATCCCCAGGGCCCTGAAGGCGGCATTGTGCAGGGTCGGGGAAAGGGTATAGTCTATCCCGTGCCCAACTAACCCCACCAGCCGCGTATTACCATCTATTTCCATTAACCGCGCGTCCTTTCTTCTTCGTGTTCATTCGCGAAACAAGTTTTCACGCGCCTTAAGAGGATATATGACCGGTTTGAAACGGCATCCCGTATCCCAGCTTCCCTATTTTAACCGCTTTACCCGGACACGGAAACGGGCCACGGCGGAAGAGCCTTTGCATCCCTTCGCTCTCACTTGTCCAGGGTCTTGAGGATGTCGTAGAGGAGCCCCAGGAGCACCTTCTTCACGTCTTCTTTCTCCAGGGCATTGCAGGGGATGACTTGAACATCGCCGTCGATGTTCAGCTCCCTGCGTATCCTCTCAATGAGGGCCTGGTGGTCCCCGTCCGGCATGCGGGTGGCCCCCACTACGAAGGGGGCATCGGAGAGCGTGGAGAAGAACTCGAGGATGCGCCTGCCCTCCGGGAAGGTCTCCGGGCGGCTGGCGTCCAGCATGAGGATGTATCCGAGCATGCCCTCGGATAGGATCTGCCACATGAAGTCAAACCTCTCCTGGCCGGGGGTCCCGAAGAGGTAGAGTACTATGTCCTTGGAGATGGTGATGCGGCCAAAGTCCATGGCCACCGTGGTCTCCGCCTTCACCCTCCGCGTGGAATCGGAGATGGCCCGCTCAGTGGAAACGATGGCAATCTCACTGATGCTCTTGATGAAGGTGGTCTTGCCCGCGCTGAAGGGCCCGGTGACCACGATCTTGAAGGAACGCAACTCTTCCTACACCCCTTACAACCTCTTGATGCCGTCGATGATGCGCATGATCAAGCTCTTGGTTACCGCCTTGTCCCGTTTCACCTTGGGTACCGGCTTCCCCTTTTCTATTTCCTCCACCTTGCCCTCTTCTCCTTTTGGTTTTATGGGTATCTTGATCTTCTTGGTCGGCTGAGGTATGGCAGCCCCGGTGAGCTCCGCCAGCTCCCTCTCCAGGGAATAGCTGTCGATGTCCAGCTCGCCGTAATCCACCTCCGCCACTTCCCGGGAGGTCGGAGCCGCGCCGGGCGCTGTATCAGCAAGTTCCTCTCCGGTTCGGGCCACTGTCTCCATCGGCTTTTCCGCCTCCGGAGTTAACGGATGGACCACCGGACTTACCGTTTCCGCCGCTGATGCAGCGGCCGGCTCCACCTTCCTCCTCGGCTCGGCCTCCTCCGGCGGGGCGATCTCCTCCGCCGGGGGCGCCTCGGGGGCGGGGGGGGCTTCGACCAGGCGCTCCAGGAGG
>JASEFK010000001.1:170818-171434 GCA_030019255.1 Actinomycetota bacterium | reverse complement strand
CGGGAGGGCCTCCTCCGGCGGGGCGACCCCCTCCGCCGGGGGCGCCTCGGGGGCGGGGGGGGCTTCGACCAGGCGCTCCAGGAGGTCCAGGGGACGGGGGGCCTCCTCCGGCGGGGCGCTCACTTCCTCCACGGGGGGAGCTTCGGTGACCTCCTCGAGGGTCGGTGCCCGCTCCTCGGAGGTGACGGCGCTCTCCAGGTCGGTGACCGGGAGGGCCTCCTCCGGCGGGGCGACCCCCTCCGCCGGGGGCGCCTCGGGGGCGGATGTCACTTCCTCCTCCTCCTCCTCAAGCTCCCTGACCAGGTCCTCTATTTCAGCTGCCACGTCCGAGGTTGGAGCCTCGGAACTCAATATCTCCTCCTCGAGGGCGGCCAGTTCCTTCTCCAGGTCCTCCAGCTCCAACGCCTCTTCCTGCGGCCCTCCCTGCAGTATCTCCTTTTCCAGCTCCTCGATCTCGGAGAGTATGTCCTCGCCCACCGCCTTTCCGCCGAGGTCGAGGGCCTTCAGGGAATCGTCGACGTCGAAGAAGGTCCCGGAGACAAGACCCGTATACGCTTCCTCTCGAGGTCCGGCTTCCGCGACCTCTGTTCCTTCCCCCTTAGCGGTCACCGCCTCC
>JASEFK010000001.1:0-170719 GCA_030019255.1 Actinomycetota bacterium | reverse complement strand
CTCCGCGGGGAGGTCCTCGAGCATGACCCTCTCCAGGACCTCGGCTCCCGCCCCGGCCTCCCTCTCCTCCGGCCGGGCCTCCATCCCCAGGCCCGCACGGGGGGTCTCGGCGACGGCCTCCGCGTTCACCGCCTCCTCCGCGGGGAGGTCCTCGAGCATGACCCTCTCCAGGACCTCGGCTCCCGCCCCGGAAGGAGTGGCCTCCTCCTCGGGAGCATATCCCGTTCTTCTCTCCAGCTCCTCGAGGGGTATCCTCACCGTCGAAGCGCTCTTCTCTCCTTTCGGGCCGCCCAGACCGGCCAGGATCTCATCCAGGCTCCGTTCGCTCATCGCGCGGAGGGAGACTTCCTCGGAAGGCGCGGAAGTCACGGCGGCAGACGCTTCCTCTCCGACACCGGTCCCGCGAGCGTCCTCCACTTCTTCCTCGGCGGGTTTTGATCGGGTACGGAACGTGCTTCCCAGTATCCTGGAGGGATCCAGCGCGGGGGTTACCGGACCCCTTATGGTGAACGGTTCCTCTGTCCTTTCCCCGGAGGTCTTCCTGAGGTGGCTCTTCCATTCCTCGGGAATCTCCTCGGGTTCCAGCTCCGGTATCTCCTCCTCCCTGGCCAACCTGGCTATCTTCCCGTACTTTTTCTCCAGGTAGGCTCTCTTGGCCGCCCGCGCCTCGGCGCTCTCACGGGTCATGCGTTCCAGTGTAGGCGAAGGCCTCTCCAGCGGAGGGAAAGGCCTCTCCCCCGGTTCCTCCAGGCCCACCCCTTCCGGCAGCAGGGCGCTTATCTTCCGCTTCAGCTCCTCAAGCTCCGCTTCCTTGCTCTCGATCTGAAGCGCCTTTTCCGCCTCCTCGCTCTCCTCCAGGGCGGCTTTCTTCATCTGCTGGATGACCTGCTCCTCCCTTTTCCTTTCCTCCTCCAGGAGGCGCAGGGAGCCCTGTTGGGCACCTACGTCCGCGGTTTCAGGTCCGGGAACCGCTTCGGTGGATACCCCGGCGATTTCCTCCTCGATGAGTATCTCTCCCTCGGAATCCCCGCCGATCTCTATCTCCAGGGGCTCGATCTCCACCGCTTTCGGAGGTCCCCCGGGGACTGCCTCCTCTGGGGACTCCTCGGGCTCCGTGCCAACCTCCATCGCGGCTCCCGACTCCATCACCACGGAAATTTCGGGTGGAAGCGCGGGCTCTTCAACGGCTTCCTCCAGGACGACCGCCTCCGGTTCGGGAACCGCCTTCTCCGGGGCCTCCTCCGCGGCCGAACGGTCCATGACCGTGCCTACCGTCTCCTCGACACCCGTGACCGGTCGGCCCTCGAGGACCTCCTCCCTCTCAGGCACTGGCGTGGAGGCGAGTGAATCGGTCACAGCAACCCCGGCGGGAAGGGCCCCTTCCTTCTCCGTCCCGGAGACAGCTTCCTCGGGAGCGGAGATCTCCTCCAGCTCGGGAAGCTCCTCCAGGGGTGGTACCTCCATGACCCTCTCCTCGCCCCCTGCCGCCTCCAGCTCTCGAGCCAGCCTCTCCAGGCGGCTTTCGGCCTCCTTCTCTTCGCGATCCGGGGTGACGTTTTCCAGCAGCCCGGAGCTGATTAGCCCGTAGAGGATCTTGCACGTGTGCAGGGTGCTCATGCCGGTCAGTTCCACTATCTGGCGCACCGTCTTCTCGCCGTCCACGTGGGTCAGGACCATCCACTCCTCGGGAGTGAGGCTTATCTGGGCGGCTTCCCTGCCCTGCATGGAGGTCATCTTGAAGACCGCGTCGAGGTTGGGGATCTTCTTCTCGATGCGGTTCCACTCGTCCAGCCGACGCGAGCCCTCCATGATCAGCTCCTCGGTGCTGATGGAGAGCCCTATGTCCTCCTCGGGAAAGACCACGCCCGGCTGGAACTCGAACTCGCCATCCGTCCAGCGGAGCATCTCGAAGACGGCGTCCTGGATCTGCTCCTCCACGAAGACTTCCAGCTGCTCCTTGGTGATGTAGCCCAGCCTTATTAGGAGCTGGCCCAACCGCTGCCCCCTGGCGGTGGTCTTCTGCAGCTCCAGGGCCTCCTCCAGCTGGGCTCGGGTGATGATCCCCGCCCCCAGCAGTTTCATGCCCAGGGACTGCCTTTTCCAGTTGGTGGTGGCGAAGAAGACCTCGCCGTTACGGAAGCATATGTAACCCCTGGCCTGCCCTCGGATGAGGTTGAGGGTACCGTTCTTCTTTCCAAAATTCAGGAGCTGAAACAGGTCAGGAAGGCTGAAATCCTTTAAACTTCCTTTTAGAGCCATGGCTCAACTCCTCTCGCCGGATTATCCCTGATCCTCCGGCGATACCGTTTCCGAACTTTCCAAGTGATCATCCATTTATATTTATTCGTACAACGTTGCCCTTTTGATAACTCCCCTTGCCGCCAACCCACCTCCGGTTCGCTTCCTCTTTCGGATTGTCCAGGAACCAAGGGGACGTGTTTCCCACCAGGAAGGGAAACTCCCTCCATAAATAACAATATATAACCGATGCCCCTTTTCTGCTTGCTCCCCTCGGCCGCCCCCTGCGGGCTTCGCCCGCCCATTTATTCGTATTATTCGTATTCGATGCGGAACTCGGACTTGATTATCTCGGCGATCTTTTTCGCCGCCCCCTTGACGTCGTAGAGCACCAAGCCCAGCTTGCTCCCCTTGCGCACCAGGGCTGTCAACACCGCGTCCTCTCCCGCGGCCATCAGGAAGACGTATCCCTCCTTGCCCTCCACGAAAACCTGGGCCAGCTCGCCCCGCCCCAACTCCTCCGAGGTCCTCTCCCCCAGGCTGAGCAATGCGGCGGACATGGCGCCCAAGCGGTCCTCCTCCAGGGTATTGGGAAGCACCGAAGCCATGACCAGACCGTCCATGCTCACCACTGCAGCCGCGTCCACCTCCGCGGACTTGGAAACCAGCTCGCTCAGCGCGCTGCGCAGCTTTGCCTCCCTTGATTCTGCCAAGTATCCGACCTCCCGAAGTGACTACGATCTCCTGCCTTGAATTTTTCGGGCCCCGGCTTCACTGGAACAGGGCGGAGAGTTCCTCCGCCGTGCGCTTAGCCTCCATGAAGACCACTCCCAGCTTGGCCTCCGGCCTCACCAGCAGGGACAGCAGGGCATCGGGACCGCAGTGCACCAGAAGCAGGTAACCCTGGTCCCCCTTTACGTAAACCTGCTCCAGGGAGCCGCGCTTCAGGTCCCGGGCGGCCCTCTCGCCCATGCATAGGACAGAGGCGGAAAGGGCGCCGATCATCTCCTCGTCCGCCTCGTCGGACATGTCCGAGGCCAGGGCCATGGCATCGGAGCTTATGAGCACCGCCGCCTCTATCTCCGGCAGGTTGGACCTCAACTGCCGGAGCACGGAGTTCATCTTCTCGATGCGGTCCGATACCAAGTCAACCTCCCGTAACGGTTTGTATCCCGCCGCCAGGCTTCAGTCACCCACGGGTCACAGAGAGCTTTCGATGACGGGAAGGAACTTGCGGATGTCGTACCTCGCCTTCCCCAGGTTGGCTCCCGCGGGCAGGATGGATACCAGTATGGCATCGGTTCCCACCGCGCTCATGAGGATGGCGCCCTTCTCGAACTCGAACATGGCCTGGGACATGGGGCCCTGGGCGAGCTCCAGCCCGATAACCTCTGCGGCCCCCAGCGAGCTGGGGGCTATGGCGCCCACGGCCTCCAGGTGGGAGGCGTCTTCGCCCGCGGTTTCGATGATGAACCCGTCCCTTCCCACCACCAGCGCGGCCCGAACCGTACCAGTGGCCACCAGTTCCTCCAGAACCTTCCTTAGATCGGGCAAACCGCACCACCTCCTGCCCCGGGAATAACCCTCTTAGGCTCCCGTCAACCTTCCATCCGTTTTCTCCTTCACGGGTTCGTGGGGTCTAACCGAACCCGGAAGCCCCCCGTGTCCGTTAATACTGTTGTTTAATTATAGTAAAGTTAACTTCTTACTCCAATGGTTAAGTATCGACATTTCCACCTTTTTCTTAACGAGATGGCCGCCTCATTTCCGTATTTTATCCCTATCTTCACGCCCGAGGTAACCTGGGCACCCCTCGCCGTCTTCCGTGTCACCTTCCGTGCCGCCGAGGCCCTGCCCCCGACGTGCCCAGGCTCTACCCCGGCCGCAAATCGACGCCAAAGCGCCTCAAGCCCCCGGCGCCTTTCTGCCCTCGCCTTTGCCTCCGCCCGGTCCCGCTCCCTTTCTCGCTAGCCTACCGGTTCTCCGGTGAGGCTTTCAGGGTATTCCGCGCCGGCATCGCCCTCAATAGATGACCTCCTCCTTGCTCCTGGCCCTCGGGTCCACGTACCCCTCCCACCGCCTTCGGCCGTCGACGGTCAATGCCTGTGAGCGGCATCCCTCCACGCAGGTAAGGCAGGCCAGGCAGCTGCCTGGATTTACCACCCGCGGTACCCTTTCCCCCTTCTCGAAGACCGGAAACTGGGTCCCCCGCGTCTGCGGGCAGAGCTCCACGCATTCCCAGCAGCCTATGCACCGGGCCTCGTCTACGACTATCCGCCGTCCGTCCGCCATCCCGGTCCTCCTCCCGGCAATCAGTGCACCCCGCAGGGGATGCAGGGGGCGTAAGCCCTCACCACCATCTGCAGGACGTCGGCCACTTTCTCCCCGCCCTCCCTTCCGGTGCCGGCAAAGGCCTCCGCCAGCGACCTCTCCAGGCTCCGGAGGTTGAACTGCAGGGGGGAGACGATGGAAAGCCTTTCCACCAGGCCATCCTCGCCGAGCTCCAATCCGTACACCAGCCCCCCTTCCGGGGCTTCAAGATATACCCGTGCCTTCCCCGCCCCCGGATTCAGGTTCTCGCCGAGTGAGCCCTGGGACGGCTCCCTCAAGAGTTCGAGCATCCTCTCCCAGGCATGGATCATCTCCAGCATCCTCAGCGCGTGGGCCACCATGGGATACCGCACCGGGAAACCCCAGGTCTCCTTCACCTCGGCCAGCTCCTCGTCCGCCCTGGGGGTACCGTAGCTCCCGTTCACGTTCAGGCGCGCCAGGGGACCCACCCGCAGTTCCTCCGCCCCCTCCAGGAAGGCATAGACCACGTGGCCGTGGACCGAGGGTTCCTCGCGCAACCTCTCCCCCAGATCTTCCATGGGCTGCGGGGCCACTCCCTCTACTCCGGGAACGTACAGCGCTGGTCCACCCCCGGTTATCTCCATTCCACCCGGATAACGCATGGCTAGATAGGAACCGTCGATGCTTCCCGCCGTCCTCACCGTCTCCTCGCTCCTCCTCAGGAGAAGTTTCACCAGCCTGGCCGTCTCCAGCAGGAGGGGCTCCCCGGACCTCAGCTTGTCCGCCAGCCTCTCCCTGGACTCCGGCGGGAGGTCGCGGACCACGCCCCCGGGCCGGAAGTTCACCCCGTGCACCGGCGTCCCTCCCGCTTCGCGAAGCACCGCGGTACCCAGGGATTTCAGGGACATCAGCCTCCTCACCACCTCCTCGTCCACGCGGTAGATGCTCACCAGGTTGCGCAAGCCGGGATCCGAGGAGGGGAACAGGAGGTCGGGCAGGCTGTGCACGGAAAGCGAGACCGCGTGGCGCTCGAAGAGCTGGGCCCAGAGTGCCAGTTCGCGCAAGGACCGGGCCGCGGGAGGCGCCTGCACCCCCAGAGCCCTTTCCACCGCCAGGCAGGCGGCCGCCTGATGGAACAGTGAATCCGGCCCGCAGATCCGGGAGACCAGGGGCACCAGGTTGTCCACGTATACCCCCCGGGCCATCATCTCGAAACCCCGGTATCCGAAGGCGGAGAACCGGGCCCGCGGCGACGAGCCCTCCTCCGTCTCCACCCTCAGGGAAGCGTTGCCGTATATCCTGGTCAGTGGCTTTATAACCAGCTCGGCCATATCCTCAACCGCGTCCTCTCATCTCCCATGGACGATCCTTCTGCCACCTGAAAACCACCTTACTCCCCCAGGCGGTGCAGGTAAGGGGAGGTTCCTCCTGAACGGCGCCTCCGCAGCAGCGGTTCCGCGAGGCAGAAGAGGTAATAGGTGTGGGCGGGATCGGGCACCTCGGCCCTGATCTCCTCCTCCTTCCTGCCCGTGGCCCTGGCCAGCCTCCTCGACGTCTCCGCCTCAACGTCGGCGCGCTCCAGCACCCGTCCGGCGGGCCCCCGGCATCCCCGGCAGGGAACGCCCATCCCCGAGGGGCAGATCGCCCCGCAACCGTCCCGGGTCAGGGGGCCCAGGCAGATGAATCCGGATTCGAGGAGGCATTTCCCGGGCTCGCCCGAGCCGTCCGTAAGACGCCGCGGCCCGGGCTGCGGGAGGGGCGGTGAGGTCACCGGACATTCCGCGCATACCGTCGCGCCCTCCCTCGAGAGCCGGTCCCCCGAGACCGCCGCCCGAAGAAATCCCTCCATGAGCGCGGCGGGAGGGGGACAGCCGGGAAGATAGGCATCCACCCGGATGAAGGAATCAAGGGGCAAAAGCCTCTTAACCCCCTGAGGCCCGCCCTCGAAGGCGGTGTCCCCGAAGCGAGATTTGATAAGGCGGTACTCGGGATAGAGATCCGCCAGCCCCTGGACCCCGCCGAAACAGGCGCAAGTCCCCAAGGCCACCACGCGGTCCGCCTTCTCCCTGATCTCCCGGGCCCGGAGGAAATGCTCCGTGTTCCTCACCGTGCCCTCCACCAGGGCCAGGTCGGCGTGGTCCAGCTCCTTCCGGTCCATGATGAAGGGGGCGTACACCACCCGGTTTTCTCCGATGAGGCCGTAAAGGTACTCCTCCAAGCTGAGGAAAACCATCTGGCACCCCAGGCAGGAACTCAGCGAGAGAAGGGCGATGTCCATGTCTCACCCCAGGGTAGTCTTGAGGACCACCAGGCAGGCCCCGGGCCCGGCGTGCTGGGTGTGCAGGTCCACGCGGCGCCCGAAGATCTCCTGCAGCATCCCGGCGGCGTAACCGTGCACCGCCTGGCAGGCCACACCCCCGAGAGGAATCCCCGAAGCCAGGCAGGAGCGGCGCAGGGGGCATTCCTCGAAGAGGAGCCTCACCAGCATCTCCTCGGCCTCAAAGACCCAGTAGTCCTCGTCTTCCTGATTCTTCCAGAGGGAGACCTTCCACACCTCTTCCCGGCCCGGGAATACCCACCTCAGGGCGCGCTCCAGGTCCTCCGTGCGGTCGTGGGCGGCGGATTCCCTCTTCCCCAGGTCCTTGCCGGCGAAATACATGAGCTGGGCCGTGGACCTCCCGGTCACCTCCCCTCCGGCCTGGTCCAGGACGGCGAGAACCTCGCTCAGGGCCCTCCACCTGCCGGTCAGTATGTCCAGTTCCTCTTCCATCCTCACCCGCCCTTGAGACCCGCGCTGCACGGCGGCCACCCTCGCGGCGGACCCTCGACGCCTCTTCCCCCGCGCAAGCCGCCCCCGACCCTTTCCGCCGCTCCCCCGTCTTCCTTCAATTATTAAACATGAAAGGCCTCATGCGCGCCACCGGGGACCTGGTGGAAATTGCCATACGGGACCGGGCTTCCGGGAGAGCTCGAGCGGGCTGCCTACTTGCGCTGCACCTCTTCCTTGACCCTCAGGAACTCCTGGTAATCGGCGGTGAAGAAATGGCCCCCGCCTCCCGTGGCCACATAGTAGAGGTAGTCCACGTCCGCCGGCTCCAGGGCCGCCCTGATACTGGCCAGGCCCGGGCTGCAGATGGGCGCCGGCGGCAGCCCCTTGTGGAGGTAGGTGTTATAGGGGGAAGGCGTCTTGAGGTCCTCGTAGGTGAGCACCGCCTTCCATTCCGGCAGCGCGTACTGCACGGTGGCGTCGATCTGCAGCAGCATCCCCAGGCGCAGGCGGTTGTAGATCACCGCCGCCACCAGCGGCCTTTCTTCCTCCAGCGCCGCTTCCCTCTCGATGAGGGAAGCGACGATGATCACCTGGTAGGGGGTCACGCCCAGTCTTTCTGCCCGCGACCAGTCCAGCCCCGCCGTCTCCACCTGGAACTGCCGGAGGAGGACCTCCACCAGCTCCCGGGGAGCGATATCCGCGGGCAGCTCGTAGGTCTTGGGGAAAAGCAGGCCCTCCAGGTTCCCCTTCTGTTCCTCGGGCAGGATCTCCAGCTGGTAGTCGCCCGCCGCGGCAGCTTCCAGGAATTCTCCGGCCTCCATGCCCGTCGCCCGCGCCGCCAGTTCCGCCGTCTGCTCCACGGTGAGCCCCTCGGGGATGGTCAAGCGGACCTGGTAATTGGGTCCCGCCTCGAGGATGGAGAACACCTCGCCGTAACGCATGCCGGGGTATAAGAGGTAATGCCCGGCCCGGAACCTCCCCTGCCGGCCCTGAAACCAGGCCAGTATCCGGAAGAGGGTGGCGGAGGTGACCACCCCCTCCGCATGCAGCTTCTCTCCAATGGAGGAAGCGTTCTCGCCCTCCTCTATGACCACGCGTACGGGTGTCTCTCCACGGGTGGGACAGAAGTAATGGCGGAAGAGAAGGATTCCGGCCATCAGCAGGAGGACCGTCAGCGCCGCCAGCAACGCGTATTTCCTGCGGTGGTGAGCCACCCGGAACGCCCGCGCCCCGGCTCTTCTTCCCGGAAGCGCGCCCTCCGCATCCCCTGAAGGGCGCGGCATTGCTGAAAACCGCGGCGTTTCCTTCTCCCCCTCCGGCGGTGGCTCCTCCGCGGAGAGGATCCCGTCATCCTTGGGGATACCGTCTCCGGGTCTCTCCGGGAAATTACTCATCTCCTTCCGTCTCTCTCCCTCTTCTCCCGGCATCCAGATAGGACTGCAGGATGACCGCCGCCGCCTGGGCGTCCACCTTCTTGCCCCGTTTTAGGCGTCCCGCTTCCCGCAGCCTCTTCTCGGCCTCCACGGTGGACATCCTCTCGTCCCAGATCACCACGCGCAACCCGGCCAGGGAAGCGAGCGCCTTGGCGTAGGCGCGCACCCTTTTCGCTTCGCTTCCCTCGTGACCCCGAAGGGTCCGGGGGAGCCCGAGGACCACCGTGTCCACCCCTTCCCCGGCCCTTTTTTCCACGTAAGCGCGCAGCTCCTCGGGGGGCATTCCGGGCAGGGTCTCGAGGGGAAAGGCGTATATTCCCAGCGGGTCGGAAAGGGCCACACCTATGCGGCGCCTTCCGATATCCAGCCCCAGGCTACGCATGGGTTCCTTCCAGCTTCCGCCTTATCTCCTCGCCCACTGCGCGCAGGGCCTCCTCCGCCCTGTCCACCCGGGAACCTCCCCCTACGGCCATGTCCGGGCGGCCGCCCCCTCCGCCTCCCAGCAAGGAGGCGCCCCTCCTCACCAAGTCCACGGCGCTCAAGCCCGCCTCCACCAGGTCCCTGGACAGGTTCACCACCAGGCCCACCTTATCCTCCCTCACCGAGGCTATGGCCACCGCCGCTGCGCTGCGGCGGGCTAAGGTCCTCTCCGCCAGCTCCCTCAGCCCCTGGGCGTCCAGCCCGGGGACCTCCGCCCAGAGCAGGCGCCTGCCGTTCACCTCCTCCTCACGCCAGGCGCCGCTTCTCTCCGCCAGGGAAGAAACCTCCTCCCTCTCCCTCCTCTTGAGCTCGTTCTCCAGCTCGCGCAGGCGCTCCCGGAGGCGTTCCACCCTTTCCGGGAGCCTGTCCACTTCCACCCGCAGCGAGGAGGCCATCTCCTCCAGGATATCCTGCCTCCGGCGGAAGAAGCGGTAAGCCGCCGTGCCGGTGAGCGCCTCGATCCGCCGCATATTGGCCCCGATGCCTCCCTCGCTCACCACCACCAGGAAACCGATTTCTCCCGTCCTGGCCACGTGGGTGCCCCCGCACAGCTCCCGGCTTATGTCGTCCACTTCCACCACCCGCACGTACTCACCGTACTTCTCCCCGAAGAGGGCCACGGCGTCGATGCTCACCGCGTAATCGTAGGTGGTCACGTAGGCGCGCACCGGGTAGTCCTCGATTATCAGGCGGTTGGCCAGCTCCTCCACCCGCTGGAGCTCCTCCCGGGTCAGGGGCGCGTAATGCGTGAAGTCGAAACGCAGCCGGTGGGGTTCCACCAGGGAACCGGCCTGCTTGGCGTGTTCCCCCAGGACCTGGCGCAGCGCGTAGTGGAGGATGTGGGTGGCGGTATGGTTGCGGCGGATGGCCAGCCGCCTCTCCCTGTCCACCTCCGCCTCCACCGCCTGTCCCACCGAAAAAGCGCCCCGCCTTATTTTCACCCGGTGGGAGGTCAGGCCCTGGGCTGGATGATAGGTGTCCATCACCTCCGCCTCCCCGGAATCGGAACGGATGACCCCCCGGTCCCCTACCTGTCCTCCCTTCTCGCCGTAGAAAGGCGTGCGGTCCAGGAAGAACTCCACTTCCTCCCCTTCCACGGCCTCCGCCACGGCCCGGCCCTCCCTGACCACCGCCACCAGGCGGGCCCTCTCCGCGAGGGTCTCATACCCCGTGAAGAGGGTCTCCCCGTAGTTGTCCAGCACCTCGCCGTAAATCTCCTGCACCTGGGCGGCATATCCCTCCTCCACCCTTGCCGCCCGGGCCCTTTCTCGCTGTTCCTCCATCAGGGTCGCGAAACCCTTCTCGTCCAGGGAAAGGCCCTGCTCCCGGGAGAGCTCCCGGGTGAGCTCGAGGGGGAAACCCAGGGTGTCGTGGAGGTGGAAGGCCACCTCCCCCGGGATGGTATTGCCGCCCCTTTCCCGCAGCTCCTCCACCGCCTGTTGGAAATAGGCCAGTCCGCTGCGCAGGGTCTGGGTGAACCTCTCCTCCTCGCTGCGCACTATGGAGGCGATGAAGGCCCGGTTCTTGACCAGTTCCGGATAGGCCTCTCCCATGGTTTCCACCACCACCTCCACCAGGTCGGGCAGGAAAACGCGCTCGATGCCCAGGAGCCTTCCGTGACGCACGGCGCGCCGGATTAACCGGCGCAGGATGTAACCCCGGTCCTCGTTGGAGGGGAGTATGCCATCGCCGACCATGAAGGTGAAGGCCCGGGAGTGGTCGGCCACGATCTTCAGGGATACGTCGCTCTTCTCCTCCGCCCCGTACCTCACCCCGGAAAGGGAGGAGACCGCCTGGAGGACGGCGGCTAGGGTGTCGGTCTCGAAGTTGTTGGGCACCCCCTGCAGCACCGATGCCAGCCTTTCCAGGCCCAGCCCGGTGTCGATGTTCTTGGAGGGGAGGGGGTGCAGCTCGCCCTTCTCGTCCCTCTCGAACTGCATGAAGACCAGGTTCCACAATTCCAGGTAACGGTCGCAGTCGCAGCCCACCCGGCAATCCGGCCTTCCACACCCGAATTCCTCCCCCTGGTCGTAGATGATCTCCGAGCAGGGGCCGCAGGGTCCCGTGGTGCCCATGTCCCAGAAGTTGTCCTCCTCCCCCAGGCGCACCAGGCGCTCCTCCGGGATTCCCACCACGTCCCGCCATATCTCGTAGGCCTCGTCGTCCTCGCGGAAAACGGAGCAGTACATCCGGCCGGGGTCCAGCCCCATCTCTCCTACCAGGAATTCCCAGGCCCAGGGTATGGCCTCGCGCTTGTAATAGTCCCCGAAGCTGAAATTCCCCAGCATCTCGAAGAAGGTGAGATGGCGCGCGGTATGGCCCACCTTGTCGATATCCGTGGTGCGCACGCATTTCTGGCAGGTGGTGGCCCGGGTGAACTCCGGTTTCTCCAGCCCCAGAAAATAGGGCTTGAACTGCACCATTCCCGCGTTGGTGAGCAGGAGGGTGGGGTCATCGGGGATGAGGGACGAGCTCTTCACCACCCGGTGACCCTTCTCCCGGAAGTACTCCAGAAACTTCCTCCTTATCTCCCCGCTCTTCAAGTCCTCCTCCCTTTCGCCTCGTGCGTCCCGACCAGGGACCGTCTCCACCGGAGGCGACCGGCTGACTCCGCTTCCGGCCCGTTCCCGTCCTTCCGCCCGCCGGTCACTGCAGGCGCACGAGGGTCCGGGCCATGATGGCTTATTTTATCCGATAGCGCACCCCGCCCTGAACCCTGCCAGCGGCTTCCGGGGGAAAGCTCCTCCGTGGGGACCACGCCGTGGAAGGCAGTGCTCTAAGCCTCTTGGCCGTGCCAGGGCGTCCGCCGGACTAAAGACCAGGATCCCTTTTGTCCGTGGGGTCTTCACGGTTCTCCCGCCGGGATCAGACCTCCCGGGCCTCTCCGTTCTCCCCGCCGCCTCCCGCCCGGGAGAGATTCCCCAAGGCCCTGCGGGCGCCGATTCCCAGGCTCAGGAACCTGACCAGCGGCGAGCTAACCAGCTGCTGGGCAGCACTGGTCATGGAGTCCAGCCTGGATGCCAGAGACTCCACCGCCTCCAGGACCCCGTCCACGTATTCCATCTCCCGGTTCACGTGGTCCATGGTGGTCTGCAGCTTGCCCAGCAGGGGGAGGGTTTCCCGCCGGATATCGTCGAGTATGCGGTTGGTCAAGGCCATGGTGCGGGATAGCTTCCAGGCCACCGTGGCCAGGGAGAGCATGAAGAGGGCGAAGGACGCGGCACAGATCAGGGCGGCTACTCCACCCAAGGATGGACCTCCTCAGCCTTCACCGCCCCGTCCCTCCCGGCGGGAAAGATAATCCCGAATGGCGGCCTTTATGCCGTCCGCGGCGAGGTTAGAGCAGTGCATCTTCTCAGGCGGTAGGCCATCCAGCGCCTCCGCCACCTGTTCGTCGGTTATCCGCAGGGCCTCCTCGATGGTCTTCCCCTTGACCATCTCCGTGCCCATGCTCCCGGAGGCCACCGCCGCACCGCAGCCGAAGGTCTTGTACTTGACGTCCACTAGGCGGCCGTTCTCCACCTTGATATAGACCTCCATCATGTCCCCGCAGACCTCGCTGCCAACTTTTCCCATCCCGTCGTAATCGGGTATGGAGCCCACGTTGCGGGGATTCTGGAAGTGTTCGATGACCTTGTCGCTGTACATCTTCTCGCTCCTGGTCAGTTCTCCGGGCTTTTCGAGGATAGCACCCGCTCATTCGGGGTGTCAACGAAACCGGGAGCTCACGCCCCCCTCCCGTGTGTCTTGCTCGTTTCGCCGGGATGAAAATGAGTTCAATCGATCTTTTTCCATCTGCCGGTGATTCCTGCAGGTTCGCAGCATCGTCATTGGTAACGGGGAGGCGTCTTCTTTAAAAGCCGGCCGTTCCTCACGCGGCTCCGGGCGAGAACCCCGGTGAGCCTTTCAATTCTCCCCGCATAGCCCTTTCTTTACGTGGAACCGGCCTCCTCAATCACCTCGAGGCGGATTATGGTCCTCTCCTCTCCCGGAACCCTTCTCCCTTTTCCGCCTCCTCCACTCCTCCACCATGCGGGCTTCCTCTCCCGACCCCCCGGGTCGGTAGAACTCCCTGTCCTCCATCCCCTCCGGGAGATAGGACTGCTCCACGTAGCCGCCGGGGAAATCGTGCGGGTAGAGATAGCCCTTGCCATGCCCCAGGGCGGACGCCGCCGGATAATGGGCATCCCGGAGGTGGGCGGGTACCGGGGGGGTCATGCCCTCGGCCACCTCGCGGTCGGCGGCGGATATAGCCCTCAGCGCCGAGTTGCTCTTGGGGGCCAAGGCCAGGTACAGGGCGGCATGGGCCAGGTTGAGGCGGCATTCCGGCAGGCCCACGAACTCCACTGCTTGAGCGGCGGCGGTAGCCACCTGCAGGGCCCCGCTGTCCGCCAGGCCCACGTCCTCGGAGGCGAAGATGACCATGCGCCGGGCGATGAAGCGCGGGTCCTCGCCGGCCTGGAGCATGCGGGCCAGCCAGTACACGGCGGCATGGGGATCGGAACCCCGCAGGGACTTGATGAAGGCGGAAATGATGTCGTAGTGGGCGTCGCCCCACTTGTCGTAGAGCAGGGCCTTGCGCTGCGCCGCCTCCTCCGCAGCCCGCAGGTCAACATGCCTTCGTCCCTCCCTCTCCCGGGAGAGGAGGGCGGCCGCTTCCAGGGTGTTCAGGGCTACCCTGGCGTCCCCTCCGGAGATGCGCACGATATGCCTCAGGGCCTCCTCGTCCACCTCCAGGCCCAAGGATCCCAGCCCCCTCTCGCGGTCCCGCAGGGCTCTTTCCAAGATCTTCCTGATCTCCTCCTCCCCCAGGGGGCGGAGGCGGAAGACCTTGCTCCTGGAGACCAGCGCGGAGTTAACCTCAAAATAGGGATTCTCCGTGGTGGCCCCGATGAGGACGATGGTGCCGTCTTCCACGGCGGGAAGCAGGGCGTCCTGCTGCGCCCTATTGAAGCGATGAATCTCGTCGATGAAGATGATGGTGCGCTGCCCGTGCATGGCCCGCCGGTCCTCCGCCTCCCGGATGAGCCTGCGCACCTCGGCCACACCGCTCTCCACCGCGGATATCTGCTGGAAGTGGGCCTGGGTCATGCGGGCGATGACGGCCGCTAGGGTCGTCTTCCCCGAACCCGGCGGCCCCCAAAAGATGGCCGTCTGGAGCTGGTCCTCCTCCAGGGCACGGCGGAGGTAAGTTCCCTCACCCACCACCTCCTCCTGGCCCACGAACTCCTCCAGGGTACGCGGCCGCATGCGGAGGGCCAGGGGTGCCTCGGACTCCCTCAACTTCTCCCTCGCCGCCTCGAAAAGGTCCATCACCATCCCCCGCTGTCCCGGGAATTCATCTGTATTATCAACCCATGGGCCCAAAAAAATAAATCGGACCCCACCTTGCCGTCTGCGCCGCTATCTTGAACCTGCACCCACGCACGTGGGCACCTACCGCGGGTCTCCGTAGTCCCCCACCCGGGTTGGGGGCATTACGTCCACCGGCGGAAAGCGGTTCCCTTTATCGAAGTGTTGGCTCAACGATAATCCACGGCGCACAACGCACAAGGTCGAGCCCGACAACCGCTGTTTACATTTTAGCATAAGGTTAAGGAGTCGGGATATGTGTCCATCAATCTTCCGGTTGCCGGACGGGACGACTATCGGTGGAAAAACGGTTTCCGGTGTTCCTTTGGTCACGAAATCCGCATCGCGTCTCTCATGCGGTCCTCGAGGAGCATCGACGGGCCGAGTTCCCGTTTCTTTACACGGCGTTGAGCCCACACCCCCTACCGGATGGCGGTTCGAAAAGCTGGAGCCTCATCATCACAAGATCCTCGGTGTTCCCGGGAAAAGAGACTCCGCCAACTGATGGTCATGGTCTTGAGGCCCGGGGAAGGGACTGCCGGAGCGGCACGGGTACGGGACTAACGGGAGGCCAGCAGGCGCCTGACCTCCTCCAGCCTCTCCCGGGGCGTGGAGGCTCCTCCCACCACCGCCGCCCGGGAGACCCCTTCCAGGACGGAGAGGTCCAGCTCCTCCGCGGTCTCCACCTTCACGGTCCGGGCACCCGCCGTCTCGCAGATCTTGCGCAGGAACTCGGTGTTGGAGCTGTTCCTTCCCCCCACCACCACCACCAGGTCGTGGGCCAGCGCCAGCTGCAGGGCCTCCGCCTGGCGGGCCAGGGTATTGCGGCACAGGGTGTTTATGAGCTTCATCTCGCTCACCTCCCGGATCATCTCCGGGACCTCGGTTATCAGGCCCTCCACCAAGCTCCGGAAGGTGAGCAGGTCCACGGTGGTCTGGGCGATGATACCGACCTTCCTCACCATGCGGGTCTGCCCTTCCCACCACTCCTTCAACTCCTCTATCTCCTTGATGACCACGGCGTCCCGGTTCACGTGTCCCAGGATGGCTTCCACCTCGGGATGCTCACGGTTACCGACGATGAAGAGGTGGTACCCCTCACCCACCAGGCGCATGGCCGCCTTCTGGGCCTTCTTCACCGTGGGGCAAGTGGCGTCCACCGTCTCGGCACCCAGGTCCGCCAGCCTCTGCGCCAAGTGGGGCGGGATGCCGTGGGACCTGATGATCACCCGCGAGCCGGCCAGCTCGGCCGCCTCCCACTCTTTCGGGTCCTCGGGAAGGACCCGCAGGCCCCTCCTCTCCAGCTCCTCCACCACCTGGGGATTATGGATGATGGGGCCTACGGAAAAAGCCGGCCTCTCCGGGTCCCGCAGGACCTCCTTGGCCATACGTATGGCCCTCCTCACCCCGGGACAGAAGCCGGCGTACCTGGCCAGGGTTATATCCATCGCCCCTCCCTCGTGCCGGAACCGATCGGCGGACCACCCGCCTTTCAAATCGGCCGCAGGCGCAGTTCCCTTAACTGCTGGGGATAGACGGCATCCGGGGCTCCGGTGAGGGGATCGGAGCCGGACTGGGTCTTGGGGAAGGCGATGACCTCCCGTATGGACTCCCTGCCAGCCATGATCATCACCAGCCGGTCCAGCCCGAAGGCTATCCCCCCGTGGGGCGGCGGGCCGTAGCGGAAAGCTTCCAGCAGGAAACCGAACTTCTCCGCCGCCTCCTCCTCGGAGAGGCCGAGGATGCCGAAGATCCTGGATTGCAGTTCCGGGTCGTGGATTCGAATGCTCCCCCCACCCAGCTCCACCCCGTTGAGCACCAGGTCATAGGAATCCGAGGTCACCTCCAGGGGCCTTTCCTCCAGATATTCCAGGCACCCGGCACTGGGGGCGGTGAAGGGGTGGTGGTTGCTCTTGTAGCGCTTCTCCTCCTCGTCCCAGTCGAAGAGGGGGAACTCGGTAACCCAGGTGAAGGCGAATCTCTCCTCCGGAGGAGGGGCATAACGTTCCGCGCAGTAGGAACGCAGGCCGGCGAGGACGTCGTTCAGTTCTTCGCCCCCGGCGGCCAGGAGCAGCACCTCGCCCTCCTCCAGCCCGGCGCTGCGTACCACGCCCTCGGTCTCCCGCGAGGACAGGAACTTGGCGGCGGGGGACTTCAACCCCTCCCCCTCGCGGACCATCCACACCAGCCCGCCCGCTCCCAGGCGGCGCGCCTCGTCCACCAGCCCGTCCAGCTCGCGCCGGGCCGGTGACCGCATGCCCGCTACCTTGAAGCCCCTTACCTTCCCCCCGGCCTCCAGCACGGAGCGGAAGACCTTGAACTCCGTCTCCCGGAAGAGGGGAGAGAAGTCCCTCATCTCCATCCCCCACCTCGGGTCCGGGCGGTCGGTCCCGTATCGTTCCATGGCTTCCCTCCAGGTCAGCCGGGGGAAGGGAACGGCGAGCTCTACTCCCAGCACGGACCGGAAGAGGTGGGCGAACATCTCGTCCATGAGGGACATCACGTCCTCGGGGTCCACGAAGGACATTTCCAGGTCTATCTGGGTGAACTCCGGCTGCCGGTCGGCGCGCAGGTCCTCGTCCCGGAAACAGCGGGCTATCTGGAAGTAGCGGTCGAAACCGGCCACCATCAGCAGCTGCTTGAAGAGCTGCGGGGACTGGGGAAGGGCGTAGAACTTGCCCGGCTGCAGGCGGGAGGGGACCACGAAGTCCCTCGCCCCCTCCGGCGTGCTCTTGGTGAGCATGGGGGTCTCGATTTCCAGGAAATTCCTGGAAATCAGGAAATTGCGCACTTCCTGGGTCACCCTGCTGCGCAGCACCAGGGCCTCCTGCATGTCGGGACGGCGCAGGTCCAGGTAACGGTAGCGGAGGCGCAGCGTCTCCTCCACCCCGCTTCCCGGCTCGATCTCGAAGGGTGGGGTGAGCGAGGAGCTAATGACCGTGACCTCCTCGGCCATGACCTCCACCTCTCCCGTGGCTAGGCGCGGGTTGACCGACTCCGCGGGACGGGCGCGCACCACCCCCCGGCAGGAGAGGACGTACTCGCTGCGCACCTGACGGGCGGTGGCATGCGCCACGGGACTTACCTCCGGGTTGCAGACCACCTGCACCAGGCCGGTTATATCCCGCAGGTCCAGGAAGATGACCCCCCCATGATCCCTCCTGGTCTGCACCCAGCCGTTGAGGACCACCTCCCGTCCCACGTCCGCGGGACGCAGCGTGCCGCAGTAACGGGTCCTCTTCTCCCAGCGTCCGTCCTTCATATCCTCCATGTCCTTCCTCGTCGCCGTCTTAGGTTTTTCGCCGTTTCGAGACCCGACCGACGATGACCATTACCGTGTCCATGCTCCCGACCGGATGTTTCCATACCGCGCCTCGCGCTGACCCCTTCGGGTTTATTTTCCCGCCGTTACCTCCCCAGCCTTTCCTTTACCGCCTCCAGCCAGCGGTTCCCGCCCGCCTCCAGCCTCTCCTGGGCTCCTTCCTCCAGGTCGCGCAGGGTCAGGTAATCCCCCTTGAGTTCGTCCTCTCCCAGGATCAGGCAGTACCGGTAACCCTGGCGGTCGGCCTCCTTCATCTGGGCCTTGGGGCTCCTGTCCATGTGGTCGAGGTCGCAGCGCAATCCCTCCGCCCGCAGCCCGCGGGCCATCAGGAAGGCGCGCCTCCGTGCCTCCTCCCCGATGGCCACCAGGTAAACCCCTTCCCGGCCACCCTCGGGAAGCACCGGCCCGGCGTTCATCACCCTCTCCAGGCCGACGGAGAACCCCACCGCGGGGACGGGCTCCCCTCCCATCTCCTCCACCAGGTGGTCATACCTCCCCCCAGCGGCCAGGGCATTCTGTCCGCCCAGCTCTGGGTCTTGGAACTCGAATACCGTCCGGGTGTAATAGTCCAGGCCCCTCACCAGCCTCTCCTCGCGGGAGAAATCCACCCCCGCGGCGCCCAGGATTTCCTCCACCGCGCGGAGATGCGCCCGGCAGGCCCCACAAAGGTAGTCCCCCAGTCCGGGAGCCCCGGCGATCACCGGGGCGCATGACCTCTCCTTGCAGTCCAGCACCCGAAGGGTGTTTACCTCCATCCTGCGGCGGCAGTCCGGGCAGAGCTCCCCCGCCCTTCCCTCGAGGTAGCCTCGCAGGGCCTCCACGTAGGCCGGACGGCAAGCCGCGTCACCCACGCTGTTCACCACCAGGCGGGAGGCGATGCCCAGGGAGCCCAGGAACTCGTGGCAGAGGAGGATCACCTCGGCGTCCGCGCTGGGGTACGGGGAACCGATGAGTTCCACTCCCAGCTGGTGGAACTGGCGGTATCTCCCCGCCTGGGGCCGTTCGTGGCGGAACATGGGACCGCAGTAATAGAGCTTCACCGGCAGCCCCCCCTTGTCCAGGCGGTGCTGCACGAAGGCCCTGGCCACCCCGGCGGTGGCCTCCGGGCGGAGGGTCAGGCTCCTGCCCCCCTTGTCCAGGAAGGTGAACATCTCCTTGCGCACGATGTCCGTCCCTTCCCCCAGGCCCCGGGCGAAGACCTCCGTGTATTCCATTACCGGAAGGATGATCTCCCGGTACCCGTAGGCGTGGAAAAGCCGGTGGGCCAGGTCCAGTACCCTGCGCCACCGCTCGCTCTCCGGCGGCAGTACGTCCTGGGTTCCCCTGGGAGCCCGGAAGTCCGCGCTATTCCTACGCCGCGCCTTCTCTTCGCCCCACACCTTCATCCTCTCCCGTCTCAAGGCCCCGCGTGCTGCAGCCCTTGCCGACCGCGTATAACGTCGGGGCGCGGTCCGCTCCCTGCGACCCCGCGGCGGCCGTCCTTTGACTCAACACACCGTTTCCCCGCCACCTCCTCTCGGAACCTGGCGTCCTCACCGCCTCCGTCTCCCGCCCGCCCGGTTCAACCCAGCCCCATGAGGAAGGGGTTGTGGGCCTTTTCCTCCCCCAGGGTGGTGGCCGGACCGTGTCCTGGTAGAATGTGGGTGTCGTCGGGAAGGTCCCAGACCTTCTCCCTCACCGACCGCAGCAGGGTCTGCAGGGACCCTCCCTTGAGGTCCGTGCGGCCGATGGAACCCTGGAAGATGAGGTCGCCGCAGAAAAGGTATCCCGGGAGGTAGAAGCTGACCCCACCCCGGGTATGGCCCGGGGTGTGCAGTACCTTCAGGGCCAGCTCCCCCACGCGGATAATGTCGCCGTCATTCACGTAGCGCACCTGCCGGGGGCGGGTGGCCATGACCCCTCCCACCAGCCCCACCAGCCTGGTACGGGGACTGGCCAGGGCTCCGGCGTCCTCCTCGTGGATGAAGACCGGGGCTCCCACGGCGTCGCTCAGGGGGCCGGCCCCCGCCACGTGATCCACGTGGCCGTGGGTGCAGAGGATGGCCACGCATTCCAGCTCGTCCTCGTGCAGGCGGGACACGATGGACTTCACCTCCCCCGCCGGGTCTATCACCGCGGCGGGCGAACGCACGTCCGACGCCAGCAGGTAACAGTTGGTGGCCAGCATTCCGATGGTCAAGGTCTTGAGATACATGTATCCTCCGCGTCCCGCTCTTCTTCTTCCGGAATGGTCTCCTCCGGAATCTCCGGAATCCCTTTTTCGACGGCGTGGTCGGTAGAGGGCCTTCCCGCTCTCCGGCGATCGACCTGCCCAGGCACGCGGCCCGGGGTCCGGAATCTCTTCTTCGCCGGTCCATACATGATATCCCATGTTATCCCAAATATCTCAACCCTTGGCCGAGTTTCCCGTAAAAAGGGCCGGTAAATTCCGCCGTTCCGATGGGGCTTATCACAAAAGGAGCACCTCGCTTCAACCTTCACCGGGGAGCTGGTGAGCAGGGTTACCGGGCCATCGTTTTCCGGCGCCGCCTTCATGGGCGTGCCCGCCAGGCTTCAGGGGAGGCCCGGCATGAGGAGGAAAAATCCGGTACTTGGATGGAGGGGGTATGGATGAAATCTCGAGGTATCAAGGGCAGCCCGGCGCCCCTAATCCTTCCGCGGGGACTCGATGAGCAAGGTCACCGGGCCGTCGTTCACCAGTTCCACCTCCATGTGGGCGCCGAAAACCCCCCTGGCAGGGGGGAACCCGGCGTCGGCGAAGACCTCGCAGGCTTCCTCGTAAATCCTTTCCGCGACCTCGGGTGGTGCCGCCTCCACGTAGCTGGGCCTCCTCCCCTTGCGCACGTCACCGTAGAGGGTGAACTGGGAGACCACCATCACCTGACCCCCCTTCTCGACCAGCGAAAGGTTCAGTTTGCACTCGTGGTCGTCGAAGATGCGCAGGTTAACCGTCTTGCGCACGATGTACTCGATGTCCTCGCGGGTATCCCGGGTAGAGATGCCGAGGAGCACCAGCAAACCCGGCCCGATGGAGGATACCTCCCGTCCATCGACCCGCACTGTACAGCGAGATACCCTCTGGATAAGAGCCCTCATCCCTCCTCAGCCTCCCGTTTCCCCTCCACACTAAAAGGCTCCGGCTTCCGCGAGATCATCCCCGAAGGGCGAGGCCCCTTCAGGCCCCGGGGATCACGCGGTAGGCGCTGAATACCGAATCCACCTTGCGGATGTTGCGCAGTATGTCCTCCAGGTGGCTGATGTTGGCCAGCTCGAAGACGAACCGGCTCACGGCCACGTTCTCCCTGTTTATGTTCATGGTGGCGGTCAGGATGTTCACGTGGAACTCCCCCAGAACGGTGGTGATGTCCCTCAGAAGCCTCGGCCGGTCCATGGCCTCCACCCTTATCTCCACCTGGAAGCTGGTGGGCTGCCGGGTATCCCAGCTCACCTCTATCCTGCGGTATCCGGTCTCCAACATGTGGCGGGCGTTGGGACAATCGGCGCGGTGGACGGAGACCCCGCGGCCCCGGGTGACGAAGCCCACGATGGGGTCGTAGGGCACCGGGTTGCAGCAGTGGGCGATGCGCACCAGCACGTTGTCCACCCCTTCCACCCTCACTCCCTTGGTGTAGGCGGGCGGCTTGCGCCGGCGCCGGGGTGCCGGAGCCGGCGGCGCCTCCTCGCTTATGCCCAGCTTGTTCTGGAGGTGGTTCACCACCTGCTGGGCGGATGTCTTACCGGCGCCGATGCTGGCGTAGAGGTCCTCCGTGGAGGTGAAACCGTATTCCTGGGTAGCGATCTCCTCCAGGAGGTGGGAACCCAGGACCTTCTGGACCGGGAGGCGGGCCTTGCGCATGGCCTTGATCAGCACCTCCTTCCCCTCCTGGGCATCCTCCAGGCGCCGCTCCTTGGAGAACCACTGGCGGATCTTGGTCCTGGCCCGGGGGGTCTTGACGATGTTCAGCCAGTCCTTGGAGGGTCCGGGGGAAGTGCTGGAGGTTATGATGGTCACGATGTCCCCGTTGCGCAGGTTGTATTCCAGGGGCACCAGGCGGTCGTTGACCTTGGCCCCCACGCAGCGGTGGCCCACCTCGGTATGGATGGCGTAAGCGAAGTCGATGGGAGTGGAGCCCCGCGGGAGATCGATGACGTCCCCCTTGGGGGTGAAGACGAAGACCTCGTCCTGGAAAAGGTCTATCTTCAGGTTTTCCAGGAATTCCCTGGGATCGGAAAGCTCCCTCTGCCATTCCACGATGCGCTTTATCCAGGCCAGCCTCTCCCGCACCCGGTCCTGGGAGCGGCCGGCTTCCTTGTACCGCCAGTGGGCGGCGATACCGTATTCCGCGGTACGGTGCATGTCATGGGTACGGATCTGTATCTCCAGGGGCCGACCCTGCGGTCCTATGACCGTGGTGTGCAGGCTCTGGTAGATGCCGAAGCGGGGCTGGGCGATGTAATCCTTGATCCGCCCGGGAACCGGCTGCCAGAGGGAGTGCACCATCCCCAGGACGGTGTAACATTCTTCCTTGGTGTTCACCAGGATGCGCACGGCGAAGAGGTCGTATATCTCGTCGAACTGCTTTCCCCGCTCCTTCATCTTGGTGTAGATGCTGTAGTAGTGCTTGACCCGCCCCTCTATCTCCGCCTTGATGTGCGACTGGCGCAGGTGGGCCTGAAGCTCCCTCTTGACCTCCTCGATGTACCGCTCCCGCTCGGGCCGGCGCTGGTCCACCATCTGGACGATCTCCTGGAAGCGCAGGGGATAGAGGGTGGCGAAGGCCAGGTCCTCCAGCTGCCACTTGAGCTGGGATATGCCCAGGCGGTGAGCCAGGGGAGCGTAGATCTCCAGGGTCTCGCGGGCTTTTTCCTTCTGCTTCTCCTCAGAAAGGTGCCCGATGGTCTTCATGTTGTCCAGGCGGTCGGCCAACTTGATGATCACCACCCGGATATCCTGGGCCATGGCCACGAACATCTTGCGGAAGTTCTCCGCCTGCATCTCCTCGCGGTTGCGGAAGGTGAGCCGGTCCAGCTTGGTCACGCCGTCGATGATCCCGGCTATCTCCGTCCCGAACTTATCCCGCACGTCGTCCAGGGTGATCTCCGTGTCCTCCACCACGTCGTGCAGGAGGGCCGCCGCCAGGGTGATCTCGTCCATCTGAAGGTCGGCCAGGATGTGGGCCACCCCCAGGGGATGGAGGATGAACTCCTCCCCGCTCTTCCTCACCTGTCGGGCGTGGTGAAGGCGCGCGAACTCGTAGGCTTCCCGGATGAGCCGGGTGTCGCCCCTGCCGTTGTAAGACTTGACCTTTTGGACCAGCGAATCGATGGATGGCGACAAGTCTTTCCTCCCGTTTCTATCCTGCTCTTCCGTGCCCTGGAGGGAACGGAGGCTCCGATTTGATAGTGCCACAAGCCGGAGGGATAAGGGAAGGCGTGGGTTGCTCCAACTGAACCGCAGGATGGCCCCACCAAGTCAGCTTAGCGTAGAGAAAGGGCACCCGCCGCCCGCCAAAAGCGTACCTTGCTTTGGGGGATACGTCATTCGAGCGGCCACGGGTACCGACGGCGTGTGAAACGGAAGCATCCGCGCGCCCGGTCACCGGGTTATTGCCTCCTGTCGCGCTTGTCGCCGGCCACGCGGAGATCGCCATCCCGACGGCGGTCGGGTTCCGTGGTGTTGGTTCGGTTTACGACCGACAGAAAGGTAGCCCTCGCCCTCCGGTACCGTGCGAGACTACCCTGCGCCCGTGGTCGGAGGGGACCGGTGATGCGTACATCTCCCATACGCCCCTCGGAAAACTGCCTTCGCCGGAGGAAAGGCTCCTTCCGGTTCCCCGCCTTCCTCCTCCTCCCGACGTCCCGGAAGGGGTGGGGCAGAACCAAGCTTGCTCGCGCCTATTTCTTCTTCTTTTTTTTCTTTTTACCGCCCGAGGGGCCCTTGGTGGTGGCCTTCTTGCGCTGGCCGCTGCCTCCCTTGGCCGGGGCTGGCTTCCGCGCCTGCGCGTTCGTGCCTTCCCTGGACCGGGCTCCTGCCGCCTCGGGCTTGGCCTCCGCTTCCCGGGGCGGGGGAGCGGGTTCTTCCCCGGAACGCGTCGCCGCGGGCCTGGTGATAAGGATGGCTTCCCGGGCCCCCTTGACGTCCACCCTTTCCCGCACCGCCGCGTAGCGGGGTTCTCTCTCCTTCCACATGGCCAGGAGAGGGCTGGCGATGAAGGTGGAGGAATACCCTCCCAGCAGGACGCCCAGGAAGAGGGCGAAGGCGAAATCCTTGAGCGTCTCCCCTCCGAAGACCAGGATGGTAATGATGGGCAGCAGGGTGGTCAGGGTGGTGCCGATGGAACGCATGAGCGTCTGGTTGACGCTCTCGTTGACAATGCCCGAGAAGGTCATCCTTCCGCTGCGCGCCAGCAGATTGGTATTTTCTTCCACACGGTCGAAGACCACGATAGTGTCGTAGAGGGAGTAGCCGAGAATGGTCAGAAAGGCGATAACCGTGACCGGCGTCACCTGGCGGCGGGTCAGGGCGTAGATCCCCACGGTGATGAGGGTATCGTGGATGAGGGCGACAATGGCCGTCACCGCCATCTTGAACTCCAAACGGAGAGTTATGTACACCAGGATGACGGCCAAAAAGACTGCCAGGGCGATGATGGCCTTTTGGCTCACCTCGCGCCCCCATTCCGAGCCCACCTGCTCCTCCTGGAGAACCTCATCAATGCCGTAGATGCGGTCCAGCTCCAAGTTGATGGATTCGATGGCTTGCTGGCGGGCCTGTGAATCCTCGATGTAGGGCATGCGCAGGATGAGCACCCGGTTGTCTTCCGCGGCCTGCACGATGGACTTCTCCAGGCCCGGGGTCCCCGTCCCCGCCAGTATGCCGCGCACCTCGCCCACGTCGGCGGGCTTCTGGAGGCGCATCTTCACCAGGTAGCCGCCCTTGAACTCGATGCCCAGGTTGATCCCCAGGACGGCCAGGGCCGCCACCGAGATGACGATGAGCGCGGTGGAGAATCCGATCCAGTAGACATTGGGAGGAGAGAAGGCCTTCCCACCGACCAGGTTGTACTTTATCTCCCTGCCCCGGATGAACATCAGCCCTCACCCCCCAGGACTTCCTTCCCCACCCCCACAAGGCGCGGCCGGTTGTAGGCCTTCAGTCTGGAGAGCAGGGAAACGGCGTGGTGGGTGAAGAAGTAGGAGATGAACACGTCCAGAAGGGTGGCCAGCCCCAGGGTGAAGGCGAAGCCCTTAACCGGGCCCATGGCCAGTATCCAGAGGATGAAGGCGGTAATGAAGGTGGCCGCGTCCGCGGCCACGATGGTGCGGAAGGCGGACCTGTAAGCGCGGTCCGCCGAGGAGCGCACGGACTTTCCCTCCCGCACCTCCTCCTTGAGCCTCTCGAAGAAGACCACGCTGGAGTCGGCAGAGATGCCGATGGAGACCACCACGCCGGCGATGCCCGCCAGGGTCAGGGACCAGTGTAGGTAGCGCCCCAGGAGGGAGATTATCCCGAACATGAGGAGTCCGAAGAACACCAGGGAGAAGCAGGTGACGATGCCCAGCAGCCGGTAGACAGCGAGCATGAACACGGCCACCAGGACCAGGCCCACCAGCCCGGCGATGAGCCCCCGTCGGAGGGAATCCCGCCCCAGGGTGGCGCTGACGTTCTCCACCAGGGGATTGGGGTCGAACTCCACCGGGAGGGCGCCCATCTTGAGGACCAGGGCCAGGTCCCGGGCCTCCTCGCGGGTGAAGTCGCCGGTTATCTCCCCCCGGCCGTCGGTTATTTCCGACTGCACGGTGGGAAAGGACTCCAGGTTGTAGTCCAGGACGATGGCCAGCTGCTTTCCCAGCAGCTCCTTGGTGAGGGTGGCGAACTCCGGGGCCGCCTCCGAGGTGAGCTGGAAAACGATCTTGTAGCCTCCCCGTTCCTGGTCCACGGCGGCGTCCGCGGTGTCGATGATGTCCCCGGTGAGGCGGGTGGGCCCCAGACGCACCTTCAGCCTCTCCCCGTTTTTTCCCTCCTTCTCCAGGACGATCTCCTGGTCCTTGAGGGCCTGGTAGGCCTCCGGGTCATCGGGGTTGACCGCGGTGACCTCCGTGGTCTCGTAGTTCTCGCTCCCCGGGTAGATGATCTCCAGGACCTCACGGAACTGGAGCTGGGCGGTGCTGCCGATGATCTTGAGCACCCGGTCGGGGTCCTGTTCCCCGGGGATCTGGACCAGGACCCGGTTGTTTCCCTGCGGCGCCACCACCGGTTCCGTGAGGCCCAGGGCGTTCACCCGGCGCCGGACGATCTCGGCGGCCTTCTCCATCTTGGCCCCATCCGCCTCCCCCAGCGCCTGCAGGGTCACGCTGATGCCGCCCTGCAGGTCGAGGCCCAGCCGCGGTCCGTACCCCCCCACCAGGATGGGCACGTACATGGCCACCAGGACCAGGGCCACCACCGCTAGCATCCACAGGGACCTTCCGGTCTTCACCGTTTACCTCCCCACATAATGAAGTCCTTTTCCGCTTACGGCCGAAAATACGCCTTCCACCCGTTTAGGCTCCAGGGACTCATTCCACGCGGTAACGCCGGGACGTGTTTTTCCTCTGCGGCACAAGCGCCACCGGCGCCCGGAAAGCACCCGGGCCCGGGATATGTGAACCTCACCTCGGATGTATTCGCAACTTCTAACCGGTTCCCTTCGTGGTGTCCCTAGGGTTCAATCGTGCCGGCTGGCTACCCGGCCTGGAAATCACCTAATCCTCGTCCTCCGCCCGCTTGTCCGCCTCCTCCTCGCCGGACAATCCTTCTTCCGCCTCCTCCTGCTCGTGAGGGGTGAAGATCTTGACGATGGCGCTCTTGGCCACCCGGATATCCACGTCCTCGGCCACCTCCAGGAGGACGGTATCCTCCTCCACCTCGCTGATGGTCCCGTAGATTCCCGCCGAGGTCATCACCTCGTCCCCCACTCGAAGGCTCTTCATGAGCTCCATCTGCTGCCGCATGCGCTTCTGCTGGGGACGGATGAGCATGAAATAGAAGAGCACGATCAGGCCGACGATAAAGAGGATGGAGATCCAACCCGTCGAACCTTCCTGCGCCGCCAGGGGGATGGACGCGTACCAGACGTTCATTTTCACCTTCCTTCCCAGAAATTACCATATTCGCACCGGGTTCACGACGGCTGCCTCTCGCTCCAGCCCTTCCATTCCCGGATTAACTCCAACATTCTACCAGCCTCTATCGCCCGCCTGCAATCGAGGAGCAGCCGCTGCATGAACGCCAGGTTGTGCCAGGTGAGCATGCGGTGGGCCAGCATCTCGTTCACCCGGTGCAGGTGGCGGAGGTAGGCGCGGGTGAAGTTGGTGCAGGCCGGACAGGCGCAGCCCTCCTCGAGGGGGCGGGGGTCATGTGCATAACAGGCATGGCGCAGGTTGAGCTTTCCCTCCCGGGTGAAGGCCAACCCGGTGCGAGCCATGCGGGTGGGGAGCACGCAGTCGAAGAGGTCCATGCCCAGGGCCACGGACTCCAGGAGCCCCTCCGGGTCGCCAATGCCCAGGAGGTGGCGTGGCCGGTCCTCGGGAAGGATGGCCGACTGCACCTCCAGGCAGCGGAGCATCTCCTCCCTGGGTTCCCCCACCGACAGGCCCCCGATGCCGTACCCAGGGAAGTCCAGCCCGGCGGTCAACTCCGCGCTACGCGCCCGGAGGTCCGGGTAGGCGCCCCCCTGCACGATACCGAAAAGGGCCTGTTCGCCGCGGGTGTGGGCCTCGAGGGACCTCTCCGCCCAGCGCAGGGTGGTCTCCACCGACCTTTCCACCTCCTCCCGGGAAGCGGGATAGGCCACGCAATGATCCAGGATCATGGCCACGTCCGAGCCCAGGTCCTCCTGTACACGCACCGCCGTCTCCGGGGTCAGGAAGTGCTCGCTGCCGTCGTACACGGAGCGGAAACGTACCCCGTCCTCCTCTACCCTCAGGGTGGGCGACAGGGAGAAGACCTGGAAGCCCCCGCTGTCGGTGAGGATTGGTCCCTCCCATCCCATGAAGGCATGCAGGCCGCCCGCCTCCTTGATCACCTCCACCCCGGGACGGAGATAGAGATGATAGGTGTTGGCCAGTATCATGCGGTAGCCGATATCCGCCACCTCCCAGGGGGCCATGGACTTCACCGCCCCCCTGGTCCCCACGGGCAGAAAGGCGGGGGTGAGCACCTCGCCCCGGGGGGTGGTAAGCTTTCCCAGGCGGGCCATGGTATGGGGGTCCCGCTTCAGGATCTCGAACCGCAAGGAGGTTTCCATCCTCTCTCCTCGATCCCGTACCTGCGGCCGGCCAAATATTATCGGGCCTGCCCAGCCGGATTCCACCGGACTTCAATCGCCGGGTGGACGCCACCCGTGGGGATAGTGGAAGTAACAAACGTCGCCGAAGCTGAGGAAACGGTAGCCCCGTTCCACCGCCCGGCGGTAGGCCTCCAGCACCAGCTTTCGCCCGGCGAAGGCGCTGACCATGACCAGCAGGCTGGAGCGGGGGAGATGGAAGTTGGTGAGCAGGCAGTCCACCACCCGGAAACGGTATCCGGGATAGATGTAAAGATCGGTCATGCCCCGGAAAGGCTGTAGCTCCCCCGAGAGGGCGGCGCTCTCCAGCGCCCTGGCCACCGTGGTCCCCACGGCGATGACTTTCTTCCCCTCCCGCCGCGCGGCGCCGACCTGTCGGCATACCTCCTCCCCAACCTCCACTTCCTCGCTATGCATGCGATGCTCCTCCACTTCCCGGCAGGCCAGGGGCCGGAACGTGTCCAGGCTCACGTCCAGGCGGAGGAAGGCCAGGCGCACCCCCCGGGAGCGGAGGGCATCCAGGGTAGCGGGGGCGAAATGGAGCCCCGCCGTGGGCGCGGCAGCCGAACCAATGCGGCGGGCGAACACGGTCTGGTACCTCTCGGGATCCTCCAAGCGGGCCCGGATGTAGGGGGGCAGGGGGACCTCTCCCAGCCGCTCCACCGCCTCCTCCACACCCCCGGGGTGGCTGGTCTCCAGCCTCACCCGCACCAAGCCCTCGCCCTTTCTCTCCACCACCTCGGCCAGGAGCTTTCCGGAGCCGAAGGATATCCTGCTTCCTTCCCGCAAACGCCGGAAGGGCCGGGCCAGGGCCTCCCAGGCACCGTCCTCCGCGGAGCGCAGCAGGAGGAGCTCTGCCCGCCCGCCGTTCCCCTCCTTGACGCCCCTCAAGCGCGCTCGCCGCACCCGGCTCTCGTTGAAGACCATGCAGTCCCCTTCCTCCACCAGGGTGGGAAGGTCGCGGAAGACCCTATGCTCTATGGCCCTCGATTCACAATCCACCACCAGCATCCGCGAGGCCTCGCGGTCCTCCAGCGGTTCCTGGGCGATGAGCTCCTCCGGCAGATGGTAGTCGAAAAGATCCACGCGCATCTCAGTCCTACATCCTTATCTCACCTGAAGATCATCTCACCTGAAGATCATGATCCCCGGACGAGGCACGACTGCGTTGACGCCCGGGTATGGACATCCATTCACCATCGCCGCTCTCCCGGCTGCCCCGTACGCGCAGGATATTCCGCCACGGGCTGGTGACCGTGCTCCAGCCGGGTGATATTCCGCCCTTGACCTCAACCTGGTCGGCCGCCTTTCCTGCCCCCCCTGCCCAAGCAGACCATTCCGGACAGGCCGGGAAAGGCGGTTGCGGATGACGGGCCGGTCGCGGCCCTGTCCTTACGCCCTCCCGCGATCCGGGCTCCCGTTCGGGCCCTCGCCCGTCGCCGGCGACCTCTCTTCTGCAGCCTTCAACCTCTCCCGGAGGGAACGATCGTACCTCTCGCGCTCGCTCAGGAGGCAACCGCAGTAGGGCTGGGTGTACATGCCCCTCCCCCGGGCTTCCGAGAGCACCTCGCGATAGACCTCCCTGCCGTCCCACACCACGAACTCCAGGCCCCGGCTGCGGGCTATGGAAGTGCCCAGGAGTTCCAGCAGGGCGTGGTCCTGGTGAGGGCTGGCGAAGAGGGTGGTGGAAAGGGCTTCCATCCCCTCCTCCAGGGCGAAATCCGCCGCCCGCCTCAGGCGCAGCCGGTAACAGATCTCGCACCGGCTCTCCTCCCGGAAGGCCACCGCCCTCAGCCACTCCTCCGGCTCGTAGGCCAGGACGGTGTATTCCGAGCCCGTCACCGCCATGAGCTCCTCAAAGGTTTCCAGCCGGTTCCTGTATTCGCGGTAGGGGTGGATGTTGGGATTGTAGAAGAGATAGTGAACCCTGCGGCCCGCGGTATCCAAGAGGCGCTGCGCCACCAGGGCGCAGGGCCCGCAACAGGTATCCAGGAGCAGTTTTCGCTCGGGCATGCGCTCGGCACCCCTTTTTCAAGCCGCTTCCGTCCTCGAACCGGGACCCGTGCCTCCCCGCAAGTCCCGGCACCAGATTACCGGATGACCGGAACGGCGAAGCCGGGGCGAAGATCAACCGTTCCTCCCCGTCATTCCCGACAACAGCTTACCGGAATGCGGCCGTGCATGTCAGGAGGTCAAACCGCCACGGCGGAGCGCCCCCGGCAATCAGAACAGGGTCTCGCCGCGCCGGGAATCCAGCCCCAGGTGGCGGTAGGCGTGCTCGGTGGCCACCCGTCCCCGGGGCGTGCGCTGCATGAAACCTATCTGCATGAGATAGGGCTCGTAGACCTCCTCGAGGGTGTCGATCTCCTCGCCTACGGAGACGGCCAGGGTGTTCACCCCCACAGGCCCGCCGTTGAACTTCTCGATGATGGTGGTGAGGATGAGCTTGTCCACCTTGTCCAGGCCCATCTCGTCCACCTCAAAGAGGGCCAGGGCGCGCCGGCTCACCTCGTAGGTGATGCTTCCCCCCGCCCGTACCTGCGCGTAATCCCGCACCCGGCGCAGGAGGCGGTTGGCGATGCGGGGGGTCCCCCGGGAGCGACGGGCCAGCTCATAGGCCCCCTCCTCGTCGATCTCCACCTCCAGGATGCGCGCCGAGCGCAGGACGATGGCCTTCAGCTCCTCCACGCCGTAATAGTCCAGGCGGCACTGCACCCCGAAGCGGTCGCGAAGGGGGGAGGTGAGCAGTCCGGCCCGCGTGGTGGCCCCCACCAGGGTGAAGGGTGGAAGGTCCAGGCGTATGGAGCGCGCCGCCGGTCCCCTGCCTATGACGATGTCCAGCTGGAAGTCCTCCATGGCTGGGTAGAGGACCTCCTCCACGGCGCGGTTGAGGCGGTGTATCTCGTCGATGAAGAGCACGTCCCCGGGCTCCAGGTTGGTGAGTATGGAGGCCAGGTCCCCGGCACGCTCCAGCGCCGGGCCGGAGGTCTGGCGGAAGGAGACCCCCATCTCGTTGGCGATGATCCCGGCCAGGGTGGTCTTTCCCAGTCCCGGCGGGCCAGAGAGGAGCACATGGTCCAGGGGCTCATTCCTCTCTCGGGCGGCCCGAATGAAGATTTCCAGGTGTTCGCGTATGCGGTCCTGTCCTACAAACTCGCTTATCCAACGCGGACGCAGGGTGAGGTCCAGCTCCCGCTCGTCCTCCCGGGGTTCCGGATCCAGAAGACGCTCCTCACTCGGAGCCGCGTCCTTCCTATCGTCGCCGTTGTAAGCCACTTTCCTCACATCCCGACCGAGCTTCCATACGCCTTAACATTCCTACTTTAAGCCCTGCCGCCGACAGGTCCGCTCCCGCACCGGAATAATTCCCTAATCCTCTTCCCCTCTTCCACAGGAGAGACACCAAACCAAGCATCCATCGCCCCGACCCGGTATCACCCCGAACCCCATTCCAGGGGGGACATCCTTTCCCTCATCGCCGCTTCCTCTGCGGGGCAGGAAAAACATTTCCTTCAGCTCTCCTGACCTCCCAGCCGCCGCAGGGCGTACTTGATCATGTCCTCCAGCCTCGGGTTGTCGGAACGGTACCCCTCCAGGGCGCGGCCGGCCTCCGCGGCGGTGTAGCCAAGTCCCTTAAGGGCATCGCGGGCTTCCCGCAGGAGGTCCCCTCCCTCCGGGCCGGCTACCACCGTGGCCAGGTCTCCGGCCAGGGGTGCCAGCTTGTCCTTGAGCTCCAGAATGATGCGCTGCCCACTTTTCTTTCCCACCCCGGGAACAGCGGTAAGGGCCTCCAGGTCGCCGGTGGCCACCAGGCGCACCAGGGTATCGGGGTCGTAGGCGGAGAGCAAGGCCATGGCCGCCCGGGGACCTATGCCGGTGACCCCCAGAAGGTGCAGGAAGATCTGTCTTTCCCGGCGATCGCGGAAACCGAAGAGCTGCAGTACCTCTTCCTTGACATAGAGGTGACCGTAAAGGCGCACCTTCTTCCCCGCCGGGGGAAGCGCCTTGAGGGTGTTGGCGGAGACGTACATGGTGAGCCCAATCCCCCCCACGCCCACCACGGCGTGGTCCTCCGCCTTCTCCACCAGGACTCCCTCCACGAAATCGATCATTTTCCCTCCGCCATGTCCTAACTTTATTTCTCCACCCCACCGGCCTCGACCTGCCCTCCCGGCGGCTAACCCTACGGAATTGCTGAATTGTAACGCAACGAGAAAAGGAAAGGCACAAGCTCTCAATATTTCTGAGCGGCCAAGCCTAAGAAATGGGCGAAGGGCACACAGCAGCCGATAACCCCTCGACCAGGTATTATTTCCAGTCCGCCTTGCCTCGCTTCCCGCCCCTCCCCTCACCGGCGAGCCTTTCCACGTGCTTTTCGAGCTTCTCGCGGTGGGCGTGGCAGATGGCCAGGGCCAGGGCGTCGCTGGCATGGGAGGAACCCACTTCCTCCTCCAGGCGGAGGAGGGACCTGACCATGTACTCCACCTGCCGCTTCTCCGCCCTCCCGTGCCCTACCAGGGCCTGTTTCACCTGCAGGGGGGTATATTCCTCCACCGCCACCCCGCAGTGGGCGGCGGCCAGGATGATACCTCCCCGGGCTTCACCCACTACCATGGCGCTGCGGGCGTTGGCGTTGAAGAACAGCTCCTCGATGACCACCAGGTCCGGCCGGTACTCCGCTATGAGCTCCTTGACCCGGCGGTAGATCTCGTCCAGGCGGGCGGACAGGTCGTCCCGGGAGGAAGTGGTTATGGCCCCGAAGCCCAGGGCCCGAAGGGTATTTCCCCTCTTCTCGATGACCCCGTACCCGGTGGAGGTGAGACCGGGGTCGATGCCCATGATGATCATTGAAAAACCGGCCCTATTCCTCGGCTATTTCCGCCAGGATGTCGTCCGGGATGTCGAAGTTGGCGTAGACCTCCTGCACGTCCTCGTAATCCTCCAGGGCGTCCACCAGCTTGAGGACCTTCTTGGCCGCCTCCTTGTCCAGTTTGACCGTGGTCTTGGGGAGCATGGTCACCTGGGCGGAGGCTATCTCCACTCCCGCTTTCTCCAGCGCCTCCACCACCCCCCGGAAGGATTCGGGGTCGGTGATGATCTCGTAGTGGTCGTCCTCGGTGTTCATGTCCTCGGCTCCCGCCTCCAGGGCGGTCTCCAGGAGGGCGTCCTCGTCCACGCCGCTATCCTTGTTGACGATGATGTTCCCCTTCTTCTCGAACATCCAGGCCACGCAGCCGGTGGTCCCCAAGCTCCCCCCGGTGCGGCTGAAGATGCGGCGGATGTCCGAGGCCGCGCGGTTGCGGTTGTCGGTCATCACGTCCACCATTATGGCCACACCGTTGGCGCCGTAGCCCTCGTAGGTTATCTTCTCGAACTCCTCCGCGGTCCCCTCCCCGGTCCCCCGCTTGATGGCTCGCTCTATGTTCTCCTTGGGCATGGAGTAGCTCTTGGCCTTCTCGATGGCGTTGGCCAGGGCGATGTTGGTCTCGGGGTTCCCTCCCCCCTCCCGGGCGGCCACGATGATGGCCCGCGAGAGCTTGCTGAAGAGCTGCCCCCGCTTGGCGTCCTCCGCCGCCTTCTTATGTTTGATGGTCGACCACTTGGAATGTCCGGACATCTCCTCCTCCTATCCCCGGATCCTCAACCCGCTACTTTCTCCTCCACCAGCCGCAGGAAATAGCGGTGTATCCTGTCGTCCCCGGTCAGCTCGGGGTGGAAGGCGGAAACCACCATGCGGTCCTGAACGGCGAGCACCGCCCGCCCTTCGAACTCGCCCAGCACCCTCACCGCGGGACCCACGGACTCGATCCACGGGGCGCGGATAAAAACGGCACGGAAGGGCCGCTCCGGCTCCTGGATATCGCGGATCATGATATCCGTCTCGAAGCTGTCCACCTGCCTCCCGTAAGCGTTGCGCCGCACGGTGATGTCCATGAGTCCCAGAAGGGGCTGGTCGCCCTCCACCAGCCGCCGGGCCATCATGATCATGCCCGCGCAGGTCCCGTAGATGGGCATGCCCTCCGCGGCCAGGGACCTTATCTCCTCCAGGAAACCGTAGGTGGTCATCAGCCTGCCCATGGTGGTGCTCTCCCCCCCGGGGATGATCAGGCCCTGGCACAGGTGGAGCTCGGGGGGATATTTCACCGGGATCCCTCGAGCTCCGCACCTTTCGATCATCTGGAGATGTTCGCGTACCGCGCCCTGGAGGGCCAGAACGCCCAAGGTCGGTTTCTTCATCGGTCCCTCGACGCTCCTCTTCCCGCTTAACGTCCCCTGGATCCCGTAAAAAGTCATTCGCTGCCGCGTCCCGGGGCCTTAAAGCGCCCCTCGCCGGCCAAGGGAGAATCCCACTCCCCTGCGCCGCCTTTCCCGAAAACGGAGAGCCGGACTCCATCCTTCCGCGATGGAGAGCGGGATGGCCGTGGTTGATACCGCCGCCTCCATCCCACGCCGGGAAAGGTTATGGCGACGTCCTGGTTTCCGCGATCCCGTTCACCAGCCACGGAACTGGATCAGGTTCTCCCGCCCGATCTCGGAGATCTCCTTGCCCACCATGGCCTTGCCCAGGCCCCGGGATACTTCGGCCAGTATCTTGGGGTCGTTGTAGTGGGTGGTGGCCAAGACGATGGCCCTGGCCCGAGCCGCCGGGTCCTCGGACTTGAAGATCCCCGAGCCCACGAAAACGCCGTCCGCGCCCAGCTGCATCATGAGGGCAGCGTCGGCGGGAGTGGCTATGCCGCCGGCGGAGAAGTTGACCACCGGCAGTCGCCCGTTCTCCGCCACCCAGCATACCAGGTCGTACGGAGCTCCCATCTCCTTGGCCACGGACATGAGCTCCTCCTTGGGGGTCACGGTGAGGCGCCTTATTTCCTCGTTGATGGTGCGCATGTGGCGCACGGCCTCCACCACGTTGCCCGTGCCCGCCTCCCCCTTGGTGCGGATCATGGCCGCCCCCTCGCCGATGCGGCGCAAGGCCTCCCCCAGGTTGATGGCCCCGCAAACAAAGGGCACGGTGAACTGCCACTTATCGATGTGGTGCTTCTCGTCTGCGGGGGTGAGCACCTCGCTCTCGTCGATGTAGTCCACCCCCAGGGCCTCCAGTATCTGCGCCTCCACGAAATGGCCGATGCGCACCTTGGCCATCACCGGGATGGTCACCGCCTCCATGATGGCCTCGATGACGCTGGGATCGGCCATGCGGGCCACGCCCCCGGCGGCACGGATGTCCGCGGGGACCCTCTCCAGGGCCATCACCGCCACCGCACCTGCCTCCTCGGCGATCCTGGCCTGCTCCGGGGTGGTGACATCCATGATCACCCCGCCCTTGAGCATCTCCGCCAGACCGGTCTTCACCCGCAAGGTTCCTTTCTCTACCATCTCTCGGGTCCCTCCAGACCAGTTTTATCCCCAGAACCCCCTCCGGGTTCATCCTGCTTGACCGTTTACGATTTAAATATAAACCATGCGCTAGGCCATCCGGAAGGAGACCGTGGACCGCGGCGGCCCATCGGACCCTTTTGAGGAGGACCACCTTCGGAGATGTTGAGCTTGCCTTGCCGAACGACACGGGGAATTCATCGCCCTTCTCGGGTCTGCTGCCTACCGGGAGGCACCATGGAGCCCTCCTCACGGATTTCACATCCCGACCCACACGGTGAACGGCAAGCTGCATAGCTGCGCACATGATAACCCTACCTTCCTTCCAATTTCTTCCAACATGTGCTTCTGGGGTGAGCGGCAGGCTGTATAAGCTGTGCGCGTGATAAAGCTGGCGTGATAACCCCAGCCTTGGATAGAGGCCTGTAGCGCGTGGTGCAAACGCTCATTGATGCACACCGGTATTAACGGAAAAGGGTTCACGATTCGAAGCGTAACGACCCCGCCTTCCCCTCCTTCGCCTTTCCCATGGGGCTGGGACACCGCGTCCGTCGACGTCGGAGTTGGAGAGTAGTATGTTTAAGGGTGGAGGCCACGGGAACGGGAGCTCATTCCCCGTGGTCCAGCCGGATAATGCGTGCCGATGATGTCCGGCCCCGACGCCGTGAGGAATCGGGCCGGGTTGTTTTTCATGGACATCCCGGTTAGTTGAAAAAGGGGCATGCCCGGGCCCGAAGGACACAGGGTGACGGTGGTGGACCGTGCGCATCCCGGTTCCTTTCCCTAAACGAAGCAGGATAGCACGGAGGTTTCCTTGCCGCCGCGGAGGGATTTCGGAAGGACATGGTGGGGCCGAGCCTGGATGGAGGCCCTGGAAAGGATAGACCGCGACACCAACCGCCTTCCCCGCGGAAGGACCTACGCCCGCAGCGGAAGGGTCCTGGAGATAGGGTTGGCGGAGGGAAAGGTATGGGCTTCCGTGCAGGGAACCAGGCCCAGGCCCTACCGGGTGAGCATCGCCTTCAGGGAATTTACACCGGAGGAAGGATCCAAGATCGTGCTCCTTCTGGCCAAGCGGCCCTCCATATCCTGCGACCTGAGCCTGGGCAAGCTGCCGGAACAGATGCTCGAGGCCCTCGAGGAGGCGGGGGTCCCGCTCTTCCCCTCCTCCTGGAAGGACATCCGGGCTAGCTGCTCCTGCCCGGACTGGGCCAATCCCTGCAAGCACATCGCCGCCGTCTATTACCTCCTGGCCAACGAAATCGACAAGGACCCCTTCATTACCTTCGCCCTGCGCGGGCTGCCCGCGCCGGAGCTGCGCCTGGCGGCCGGCATCCCCGCCTCCCTGGCGGAGCCCGGGGGTGAGAACACCGATCACTTCGTCCCCTGCCGCAGGGTATGCCCTTCCCCCGTTCCCGAGAACCCCGGCGACTTCCACCTCGCCCTCCAGCCCTACGACCTAGACGGGATCTTCGCCCTCCTTCCCGACCGGCCCCTCTTCTGGGAAGGCGGCGACTTCAGGAAGCTCCTGCGCCAGGTCTACCGGGCGGTGGCCGAGGGAGTCCAGGGCCTGGAGATACGCGAGAAACACCCCTCGCTGAAGGAAGTCGACTTCCACCTCATAATGGGGAGGGGCGGGAAGGCACCGCGTTTCTTTGCTTCCCACCGCCGTGGAGATACCGCGGCCCTCAGGAAGATACTGGAGTCCCTCGGCATGACCCGGTCGTTGTCGGGATACCCCCGCCCCCGCACCCTGAAGGTGCCCGTCGAGGTGAAGGGAGGCCTGCTTCCGGCCGGGCGCCCCGGATTCAAGCTCGCGGCGGAGGAGGCTCTGGACCTGTTCCTCTCCCTGCCCCCCGCCGCTAACCTGGAAAGGCACTCCCCTTCCTCGCGCTTCCTCGTCCTGGCCGCCTCCACCGCCGTGGCCCTGGCTTCTACCTACCATTTCCTTCCTCGACTGGCCGGGTATGGAAGCGGGCGCTTCAGGGTGATATACGTACCCGCCGCGAGCGGAAATCCCGACCAGGACCCCCTCCTCACCCTGGAGAAGACGTTTCCTCCCTCCCTGGCCTGTCGTCCCGGGGGACGCTCGGTGATGATTCCACGGGGAGTTCCGGAGATCGTCTCCCTCTTCCTTACCCGGCTGGTCCAACTCTTCTATGACATCCCGGAGCCGCTTGTGCACGACAAGCTGGTATCCGCCTTCTTCCGGGGAACCACGTTCCAGCCGGAGCGTTTCGATGAGGTCCGTACATCTTCCGCCCTGGCCAACTGGCTGGAAAGACTCAGCGCGCGCACCAGGTCCGTTTCCCCGGTGATCCGCGTGGAGCCTTCCGGGGACAGCACTTTCCGCCTCGGGGTGGAGGTGGAGGACCGTCGCGACCCCATGGCCCCCTACATCTCCCTGGCCGAGCTTTTTACCGCCTCCGGGCCCGTATTCTCCTCCCCTCCCGAATGGGTCAGGTGGGAAGCCTCCCGGCAGCTGGCCCTGGCTGCGGAGTACCTACCCCGCCTGCGGGAGGTCCTCGATTCCCGCGGTCTCCAGGAACCCGAGGTCTCTTCCGCGGAAATGGCGGAATTGCTCACCCGCCACGCCACCACCCTCGAACTCCTGAGCATCCGCCTTATGCTCCCCCGAGAGCTCGCTGGCCTCCTCAGGCCCCGGGCTGCCATCCGGGCTTCCCTGGGCAGCGGGGCACGCCCGCCGGGATTCCTGGACCTTGCGGACCTCCTGGATTTCCAGTGGGAGATAAGCCTGGGGGATTATTGGCTCTCCGTGGAGGAGTTCCGCCGCCTGGCCACCGCGGCGGAGGGAGTGGTGAGGTTCAAGGACGGCTACGTGCTCCTCAGGCCGGATGAGGTAAAGGCGCTGCTCAGAAAGGTTTCCCAGCCCCCACCGCGTCCCGAGCCCGCCGAGTTTCTCCACTGGGCCCTCTCCGGAGAGAGGAAGGGCATACCGATGCGGACCGACCCTCGCCTCCGGGAGTTCCTGCGCGGACTCTCGCGCGCCGAGAAAGTCGACGTGCCATCCTCCTTCCGGGGTCGGCTGCGCCCCTACCAGAAAAGGGGTTATGCCTGGCTGTATACCAACGCCGCACGGGGACTGGGCTGCTGCCTGGCCGACGACATGGGCCTGGGAAAGACGGTTCAAGCCCTGGCCCTGTTGCTCATGCTCAAGGAAAAGGGAAGGCTCCGGCGCCCGGCTCTGGTGGTTTGCCCCACCACGGTGTTGGGAAACTGGGAAAAGGAGGCCCTCCGTTTCGCTCCCTCGCTCCGGGTGTGCGTGTACCACGGCACGGGCCGCCAGCTCCACTTCGAAGACAGGGACCTGGTGATAACTTCCTACGGCACCCTGCGCCGGGTCGAGGCCAGATTCCGGAGCCAGGAGTGGGGCGCCGTGGTGGTGGACGAGGCCCAGTGCATAAAGAACCCGAACACCGGCCAGGCCCGGGCCGTGAAATCCCTGCGGGCGGAGGTGCGGGTGGCTCTCAGTGGCACTCCCGTGGAGAATCACCTGGGAGAGCTGTGGAGCATCTTCGACTTCCTGAACCCCGGCTTCCTGGGATCCCTGGAGAGCTTCCGCCGCCACTTCGCCCTGCCCATCGAGCGCTACCGGGATCCGGAACGCCTGGAGGTACTGCGGAAGGTCACCGGACCCTTCATCCTGAGGCGCCTGAAAACGGACCCCAGGATAATCGCCGACCTTCCGGAAAAGATCACCGCGGAGGAGTACTGCTATCTCACCCCCCAGCAGGCCGTCCTTTACCAGAAAATCGTGGATCGGGCCATGGAGGAAGTGGAACGAAGCAGCGGCATCCAGCGGAAGGGCCTCATCCTCTCCCTGATCACCCACCTCAAGCAGGTCTGCGACCACCCCCTGCTCTTTACCAAGCGGGGGAAGGCGGAATCGAAGCTCTCGGGTAAATCCGTCCGCGCCCTGGAGCTCCTGGAACGGAACCTCCGAGCCGGGGAGAAGACCCTGGTCTTCACCCAGTACGTGGAGATGGGTGACTGCCTGGTGGGGATGATGCGGGAAGAGCTGGGGGAGGAGGCCGCCTTCTTCCACGGAGGACTACCCCGCCCCGCAAGGGACCGGATGGTTGCCGAGTTCCAGGAAATGGAGAAACCGCGCATCATGGTGGTCTCCCTTCGCGCCGGGGGGACCGGGCTGAACCTCACCGCTGCCACCTCGGTCATCCACTACGACCTGTGGTGGAACCCGGCGGTGGAGGACCAGGCCACCGACCGCACCTACCGCATCGGCCAGACCCGTAACGTCTACGTTCACCGCCTGATAACCCTACATACCTTCGAGGAGAAGATCGACGACCTCATGCGGGAGAAGAGGGATCTGGCCGAGCTCACCGTGAGCAAGGGCGAGAAGTGGATAACCGAGCTCCCCGACCGCGAACTGCGCACGATCTTTGAACTCCGCCCCGGATTTTCTTAAAGTACAAGTAAGGAGGTTAAAGCATGCTCATCTTTATCGGGGTGACGCTTTCCCTGCTCCTCTACGGCACCTATCGAAGCGTAAGAGAGGGCAACCTGGTTTTCTTCCGTCGGCTGGGAGGCATGCTCCACTACACGCTGTTCAAGGGGAACAAGACCGTATCCGCTCTCCTCTGGACTACGGTGGGATGCAGCGTTTTCCTGTCCAACCTGTTGGGAGCCAGGGATATTAACCTGACCATCTTCAACCCCATCTCCCACTTCCTCTTCGGCTACCTTTCCCGCGAGCTCCTCGCCCTGTCCAACGAATACTATCCCTACCTGGACAGGCTGGCGCAAAGGCTTCCGGATAGGGTGGGTAAACACGTCAACCCCACCACCGTGGCCTTCGTCCTGTGCATGGGCAACGGTGTCCAGGAGGAGATACAGAAACTCATCCCCAAGCTGAAGTCCCTGGTCTGGACCAACCTCAAGGACCAGATCACCGACGCCTTCATGGACACCGGCGGAATTCTTTTCTCTGCCTGGCGATCCCGCTCCCGCACGGCGGCCGCGGAGCGGAAAGTGGCCCGGGAAGACGAGGCCGGCGACGCCGTCTGAGGGTTCCCGGACAGGACGCAGCGTGCTTCGCTCTCTATCAACCCGGACACGACTCCGTCTCTACCTCATACCGAGGCGGAACGACAAAAAGCCGCCGGTATTCCTGCGGGAATGACTCCGGGCAACTCCCGTGGGTATGGAACCGGGGGCGACATCCTCTCCGGCCCGACACTGCTATAATCGAAACGGTGATGGTTATGGCTTCCAGGCACGCCGACTGGCTCCGCCAGGCAAGAAGGGACCTCGAGCATGCCCGTCACGCCCTGCGGGACGGCGAGTATGAATGGTCCTGTTTCGCCGCCCATCAGGCGGCGGAGAAGGCGGTCAAGGCCCTTTACCAGAAACTGGGCGCGGATGCCTGGGGACACTCGGTGAGCATCCTCCTTTCCCAGCTCCCCTCCGAGCTGGTCCCGCCGCCGGAATTGCTGGACAGAGCCCGGGAGCTGGATAAACACTACATCCCTCCCCGTTATCCCAATTCCCATCCCCAGGGAGCGCCGATGGACTACTATACCCTCGAGGAGGCGGAAAGGGCGGTAAGCCATGGAGAAGAGGTCATCTCCTTCTGTGAGGATAAGATATCTGGACCGGGCCGCCATTGAAGATGCTCTACGTTCCTACATTCACCGGCTGGCCTCGGAATTCCCGGAGGTAAGAAGGGTGGTCCTCTTCGGCTCGTTCGTCCGCGAGGAGGGAGTCCCGGGAAGCGACGTGGACATCCTCATCGAGCTCTCCGGCAGTAAACTGCCCTTCCTCGACCGCATCCCCCGCTACCTCCCGCGTCGTTTCCCGGTGGGGGTGGACGTCTTCCCCTATACCACCGACGAACTCAGGACCCTCCTCGAGGAGGGAAACCACTTCCTGCGTCGCGCGCTTGATGAAGGAAGGGAGATCCTCTCCCGTTGACGACCCGGTAGCGAGGGGAAAGCGGGACCCATACCGGACGCCTCACTGAAGACCCCAAAACCCCCGACCACTCGATTCGCAGGTACGGGGCTGGGTCACCTCAAGGCCGCCGCTCACGTGCGGCAGGCTAACACGTCTTGTTCTCCCTCAAGGGAGTGCGTGGGTATTCCTCCGAACGGTCGCGGAGTCCGCCACAGTTCGATATCCCTCGCCGGCGACCGGGGCTCAGGCCCTTGATTCCATCTGGGCCTGGGTGTACATTCCCTCCATCCCGGCCATGGCCCGCAGGCGGCGGATGCGCTCCTCCACCGGCGGATGGGTGTCCCAGATGCTGGAGCGCCGGTGGATGCGCTCTCCACCCTCCTTGCGGAAGGGCTGCACGATGAAGAGGTGCGCGGTGGCCTTGCTGGCCCGCGGGAAGGGCCTGGCTTCCCGGGTAAGCTTCTCCAAAGCGCTGGCCAGACCCTCCGGGTAGCGGGTGAGCATGGCCCCGTTGGCGTCGGCTAGGAACTCCCTCCGCCGGGAGATGGCCAGCTGCAGGAGCTGGGCGATGATGGGGGAAAGGATGAGGAAAATAAGCCCCAGGATCATGATGGCCAGGTAGATGATGCCTGCCCCCTCGCCATCGCCGCCCTCGCGGCGCCTGCCCCCTCCCCCGAAGAGGAACATGCGGAAGAGCACCTCGGAGAAGATGACCACCAGCCCCACCAGGACCACCACCATGCTCATGAGACGGATGTCGTAGTTCTTGATGTGGGACATCTCGTGGGCGATGACCCCCTCCAGCTCCAGGCGATTGCACCTCTCCAGGAGACCGGTGGTCACGGCGATGGCCGCATGCTCCGGGTCCCTCCCGGTGGCGAAGGCGTTCATGGCCGGGGTATCGATGATGTAGGTTCGGGGCATGGGAAGCCCGGCGGCGATGGCCAGCCCCTCCACGGTGTTCACGTAATAAGGGTATTCCTCCCTGGTGACCGGCCTGGCACCCGCGGCGGCCAGGGCCACTTTGTCGCTATGGTAATAACTGGTAAAGGCCATGACGGTGGCCACCACGGTGGCGATGATAAGTCCCACCATGGCCCGCTCGGGCCCCCAGATGTAGCCCACCAAGAACCCTAGCAGCAGGATGAAAGCTATGAAGATGGACACCAGGAGGGCCGACTTCCACTTGTTCCTGCTTATCTGGTCGTAAAAGGTCACTTTCCATCACCTCGAACCCGCTGGCACCCCGGCAGGCCCTTTATTCCCGCCGGCTTTTCCTCCACGCCAGATCCCGCTCATCCCTGCAGGCCGCGCAAGCCCTGTCGCCCGCGAGGCCCGCGCCTATGGCCTTCACCCCTTTTGACGTTAGTCATATCCACATATAGCCCGATCACCGGGTTGCTCCCCACCGGCCACCCTCCAAGGCCGGACCGGTGAGAATGCCGGGTTTAAACCGGAATACCTCACGGTAATAAACCTCCGTTAAAACTCGTTCTTTCCCACCGATGAACCTCCGTCCCTTGCCATGACCGGCTAATGGACGCCTCCGTTTCAGAACTGCACCCTGGGGGCTTCCCTCTCCGCGGCGATCTCGATCTCGAAATATTCCCGCGGCGTGAAGGTACCCGAAAACATTCCGGCTACGATGTTGCCGGGGAACTTCTGGCGCGCCGTGTCATAGGCCATCACGCTGTCGTTGTAGAACTGGCGCGCGAAGGCGATCTTGGACTCCGTGCCCGCCAGTTCCTCCTGGAGCATGAGGAAGTTCTGGTTGGCCTTGAGGTCGGGGTAGTTCTCCGCCACGGCGAAAAGGGTTTTCAAAGCCTGGGTGATGGCGTTCTCCGCCTGGGCCTGCTCGCCCACGGTGCGGGCGTTGATGCCCATGGCCCGGGCCTGAGTGACCTTCTCGAAGACCTCCTTCTCGTGGGCCGCGTATCCCTTGACCGTCTCCACCAGGTTGGGTATCAGGTCGTACCTCCTCTTCAGTTGGACATCTATCTGGTGCCAGGCGTTATCCACCCGGTTGCGGTCGCGTATCAGCTTGTTGTAGTAGTACACGAACCAGGCGATGACCAGGAAAACCAGCACCGCGATCGCTATCAGGAAAGCCACCATGGGATACCTCCTTCCCTCTCGCCGTGTGTCCGCAGACCTGCCTCACCCGACCCGAAGAACCTCCTTACCGCGCGCCGCTGCCGCTATTATAATATCCGTCGCCGACGGGCGCCCACGTCCGCCCACAGTCCTTTTTTCGGAAGGGCCAGGGACATCCTTTTCCACGGCCGCACCGGTGATATCTTACATCGGAAGGACGCCTTGAGTCCCGATAAAGTTCCGGCATCCTCCTGGAATAACTTACCAAATCCCGATCCTCTCCAGCCGGCTGGTGGTGTAGATGTAAGGGCGTACCTCCTCGGGGTACTTTAGAAACACCGCGAGGTGGGTAAAGTTCTCTTTCCAGCAGCGTACCAGGGAGGGATGGCGCTTCTTCCAGCGCCCCTCAAAGGAGGTGGGCCAGGCCGTCCCCGGCAAAGCGGGCCCCCAGGATGATGAGGAAGGCGCCGCATCCCAGTATCACGTAATTGTAAACCCGGTCGGAGATGAACCTCTTCCCGGTGACCACCAGTAAGGCCACCAGGAAATACCATAGCACGTCGGCCATGATGTGCCCGGTATAGAAAGAGAGGACGCCCGCCACTCCTCTTTCCATGGAGCGAAGCAACCAGCTGAGTCCGAAGGTGGCCCACCACAGCGACCAGTAGGGGTTGGAAAGGCTGGTGGTGAGACCGGCGGCAAAGGGGCCGATGCGCGCGGTTCCCAGGTCTCGAAGATCGAGATGCAGCTTCCCGTCCCTGACTTCGAGGGCCATCCCCAGCCCCATCCAGAAGAGGAAGGCTCCACCCGCCACTCCCACCAGCCCGAAGAAGAGGTGGTTCCCGATTACCTTGTCCAGGCCCAGCACCAGGAGGATGACCAGGGTGCCCTCCAGTATCACGTGCCCCGCCACCAGCAGGGGACCGGCGATAAATCCCCTGCGGTAGGACTCGGTGATGGTGACCGTGAGCAGCGGCCCGGGCATCAGGGCACCGGAAAGGCCCACTCCCAGGGATATGAAGAAGATGGAGATCAGGTTCACGGAAGCCACCTCACCAGCCGTAGTGGGCGCGCATGCGTATCATGCCCCGCTCTATGCATTGCAGTATCGCCGCGTGCAGGTCGGCGCACACCGCGGCCACGCAGGATAGCTGTCCGGCCCTCCCCGAAAGCAGCAGGGGATAACCCTCGAGGGGATTCCCGAAAGCATCGGTTATGACCAGGCCGGCCTCGCGGGCGATGAGGGCGGCGGCGGCCAGGTCGTAGGAGGAGTTATTTAGAGGATGGCCGTGACCCACGCGAAGGAACATCTCCTCCAGCTCCGGGACCTCGCGAAGCATGCGGTCTCCCACGTCCACGTAGGCGTCGAGCTGCCCGGTCAGCAGCCGGGTGATGCAGAAGGTGGCGCTTCCCAGGTCGAAGAGCCCCCCATCCACGCTGGAGGTGTCGATGAGCTCCTCCAGGACCAGGACAGTGGGCAAGGCGGGTCGGCCCCGGAAGCCCAGGGTCCAGAAGAGGGTGGATATATCGTGGTGGGGATGGATGACCATCTCCTTCCTCTCCCCCTCCAGGTACATCGTGGCCCCGCCGCCGCGGCGGGCCTCGAACCGGGCGTCGTTCTTTATCTCCCTTACCAGGCCGTAGACCACGTCCCCCAGGACCGCCGACTCCCTTTCCCCGCGTCGCAGGGGAGCCGCGGCCACCGACACGCAGCAGGCCTCCAGGCCGGCGGCTGCCGGACGGGTACCGTCGATGGGATCCACCACCAGAACCCACTCCGCCCCTTCCTCCCCCACCAGGCCCCGGTCCTCGGAAAAGAAGGCCACCCGGGGATAATCCCCGAGCCTGGCCTCCACGAGGCTCTCCGCTTCCTCGTCTATGGAGAAGGTGGAATCCCCGCTGGCTCCCCTCCCTTCCATGCTGCGCGAGGCCTTCATGCCCAGGCGCGGGCGCACCAGGTTACGGATCTCCTCGGCCAGTTCCCGGCACAGCTCCTCTATCTCCTGTACCCGCATGTCCCTTCCTTCCCGCTTCAGCCCTCACGGAGGGCCTTGGTCTCCAGGGCTTCCCGGTAGGCCTCCTCCACCTTGGCTACCAGCCTCTCCCAGGAATATTCCTCCGCTCGTTCCCTGCCCGCCTCCGCCAGCCTCCTCCTCAGGTGCGCGTCCTCCACCAGGGCAAGGATGGCCGATGCCAGCGCCTCCGGGTCGCCGGGGGGCACCAGCAGGCCCTGTACCCCGTCCTCCACCACGGAGCGGTAACCCGGTATATCCGAGGCCACCACGGGGACCCCGCAGGCCATGGCCTCCAGGAGGATGATGCCGAAGCTCTCCCGGCCCAGGGAAGGGACGACCATTACCTGCGCCGTGCGGTAGGCGGCGGGAAGGAGCTCGTCCGGAAGCCGACCCAGCCAGGTTACCCCTTCCTCCCCGCGTCTCCCCCCGTCGGTTCCCACCACCAGGAGCCGCACCTCGGGATGCTCCCTCCTTACCCGCGGGAGGGCCCTCAGGAGGACGTGCAAGCCCTTCCGCGGTTCCTTCCGCCCCACGAAGAGGAGGTGGAAGGCCGCGGGGTCCAGACCGGAAATCCTCCGCTTCAGCCCCCCTTCCGCCGGAGACGGGGACCCGCGCGCCCCCTCCCAGTGAACCGTTTCTGCGTCCTCACCGGCACCCCATCCGCCCCCGACACATTCTCCCAGCCTTTTCGACGTCCCGTGGGGCCCGATTATCTCATGGAAAAGGTTCCCACCCCGCGGATTGAAGCGTTGCGTGTCCACCCCGTTGGGCAGGAGGCGGTACTCGCCAGGGAAGTAACGGGAGACCAGCTCCACGGCCGCCGGACTCACCGCCGCGCGCAGATGCAACCGCCTCACCAGGGGCTCGAGAACGGGGCGGGCCAGAAGGTAGCCCAGGCTCCCGCCTTCCCGGGCGGCGTGGAAGGTCCCCACGTTGGCCGCCCGGGAGTACAGGAGGGCCAGCATGGACACGCTGGGAATGAGGGGCTCGTGCAGGTGCAGGACGTCGAACCTCGAGGCGGCCAGGAAACGCCTCACCCGGGCCGCCGCCCCGGGACCGAAACAGATGTTGGCCACCGAGCGGTTGGCGGGGACGGGGACGGTACGCCCGGCGGAATAGAATCCTTCCCCCGCTTCACCCCCGGGGGCGATGATCGTCACCCGGTGTCCCCTCTCCCTGAGATAGGCAGCCAACCGTTCCACGTGGCGGTTGACCCCGCCCGGAACGTCCCAGGAATACGGCGAAACCAGGCCGATGTTCATGGCTCCGTCGTTCTTTCCTCCCCTCTACCGGGTATTTCCCGGTGAGCCCTTTACTTACAATCCCAATCCTCCGCCGGAAACTTCTGCTTCCCGAGAGCCCGCAGCGGGGTCGTAATCACCGCCTCCGCCCATTCTCCCGCCTGCCGTAAGAGGCGATCAATTGTCGCCTTTCCCTTCTCCCCCTCCAGCCTGGACGCCGGATCCGCCCTTCCCGAAGATGGGCTGGAACATGTGCCACTGGGTGGGGTCCCGGCGGATGAAATCCTCGAAGACCCGGGCCAGCTTCTGGGTGTTCACCTGGACGTCGCGGCGGGTGTCCCCGGTGATCTCCACGTCCAGGGGAGGACCCACGTAACCGTGGTACTTGCCGTCCTGGAGGATTATCTGGCAGGGGATGACCGGCGTGCCCAGCTTCACCGCCAAGAGGGCGGGACCCACGGGCATGAGGACCTTCTCCCCGAAGAACTCTACCTCCACCCCGGCCCCAGCTATCACCCGGTCCGAGAGGAGGGCCACCATCTCGTTCCGCATCAGCACCTCGATTACCTTCTCCACCGTGTTCTCCCCCAGGGGGATGATCCGGATGCCCATCCTCCTGCGCAGCTCGGTATGGAACTCGTACATGGGCCGGGGCTTGAGGCGCTCGGCCACCGCCCAGAAGGGAAACTGGTGTCCCACCCAGCCGCCAATCATGTCCCAGCTCCCGTAGTGGGGCAGGGCCAAAACGGCGCCCCGCCCCCGGGAAAGGCAGCGGGTGAACCACTCCACTCCGTGGGGGACCACCAGCTCGTAAAATATTTCCGGAAAGGTGAGATGGTAGCAGCGGAGGAAATCCACCCAGTAGCGTGCGTACTCCCGGAAACAGCCCCGCGCCAGGCGACGCCACTCCTCCGGCCCTGCCTCCGGCCTCACCCGCCGCATGTTCTCATATACCACCTCCCGCTTGCGCCTGGACAGCCGGTAGGTGACCTCTCCCACGCTGAGGGCCACGGCATGGGAGACCCTCGCCGGGACCGCGCCCACCAGGTAACAGGCGCCCCGGAAAAGGAAGTACTTGACGTATCCCGGCGCCTCCTCGCGCGCCCTTCTCAACCCCTGCTCCGCCAGCTCCCGGAACCGTAACATGAACCTTTCCCTCCCCGGATCATCCATCCATTTTCCAGACATTCCTGCGCCGCGCGGCCGCCGTCCGAACCCACCCCTTCCATTTCCTTCCTTCCGCCTCCTCCCCCGCGCGGCACCCGGCTTCCTTTCCGGCCGCTCCCGTACTTCGACATCGACGAACCCCGCGCCGGTTTCGAGTTTCATTGTCCGCGGGCCCGGGGCGATCATGCCCGCCCGGTGGACGGCGGATTTTCCTTGTCCTTTTCCCGGGCCCCCCGGTAGACGACCACCACGCGGTGCACCAGGGTTTCCAGGCCCAGGGCCAGGACCAGGTACAGGGAACCCCGGAAGGTCCACAGGTTTCCGGTGAACCCGTAGACGAAGAGGGGAATGCCGAACAGCACCATGCGCAGCGGCCTGGCCAGAAGTCCCACCCCGCAGGATATGCCCAGGCCCTCCGCCCTGGCTTTCACGTAGCTGATCAGGGAGGAAAGGACCATGTAGCCGACCACCATGAAGGCCACGTCGAAGATGCGCTCTACGGTGAAGTAGTACAGGGCTCCCAGCGAGTACAGGAAATCGGCCACCCGGTCGGCGGTGGAATCGTAGAAGGATCCGAAGGTGGTGACTCGCCCGGTCAGCTTGGCCACCTGCCCGTCCCAGATGTCGAAGAGGCCGGCTAAAAACATCAGCCAGGCCCCCAGGAAAAAGCGTCCCCGGGCGAAGAAATAACCAACCGCCGCCGAGGTGAGCACCGAAAAGGTGGTGAGAAGGTTGGGGCTGAGGAGGTGCCCCAGTATCCATCCCAGGGGATGGAAGACGGCGCTGGAAAATCTTCTCAACCCGGCATCCACGCTCCAGGATCTGCCCATTCCTTCCTCCTCGTTCACTCCGTCCTGCCCGAACGGTAAGGAGACGAGCCGACTTCGCGAATATCGCCCGCAAACCGCCACCAGCTCCGGGCCGCTCATCCGCCGGTCAACGCAGGGGTCCGTAGAAGACGCTGATGATGGTGCAGCCCTCCTCCCCGGCAAGGAAAGGGCCGTGTCTCATTCCGGCCGGCAGGAAGACGAAATGTCCCTTGCGGAATGTCTCCTCCCCGCCCTCCGGAAGCGGTTGCCGCAGCTCGCCTTCCAGCACGTAGGCCGCCTCGTCGGAGGCGGCGTGGGCGTGCTGGGGCATCTCGCAGTGGGGTTCGAAGCGGACCAGCAGTATCTGTCCCCCGCCCCGGGGATCCATGTACAGGACCTTCATCTGGGCGCGGGGGAAATCGGCGGGCACCCACTCCAGCCCGTCCTCGTGTACCACGAACCTTTCCATGACCACCTCTCCGTCCTCTTCTCCCGCGAAGCAGGGACGCCATCCCCGGGCCTAAAGGTCCCCACGCTCGGCGAGGTCCCGGAAGCTCTCCCGTGCCTCCTCCAGGCGGCGGAACAGGTCCTCCGGACTCAACCGCGCCCGCTGGCCGGTGGCCCTCTCCTGAAGCTCCAGGGTCCCGTCCTCGTCGTATCCCCTGCCGATCACCGCCCGGAAGGGGATGCCCAAGAGGTCGGCGTCGGCGAATTTAACGCCGGCGCTCTCCTCGCGGTCGTCAAGCAGGACATCCCAGCCCCTCCTCAAGCAATCGCGGTAGAGGTCCTCGGCGGCTTTCCTCCTCCCCTCCCGCTGGTAGTCCAAGGCCAGGATGTGCAGGAAGGCGGGTGCCACGGAGAGGGGCCAGATTATCCCCCGCTCGTCGTGGTGCTGCTCCACCACCGCGGCCATGAGGCGGGTGACCCCGATACCGTAGCAGCCCATGTACATGGGCCGGGCCTCCCCTTTCTCGTCGTGGTAATAGCAGCGCATGGCCTCCGAGTACTTGAGGCCCAGCTGGAAGACCTGTCCCACCTCTATGCCCGCCTCCACCCGCATGGGCTCCCCGCAGCGGGGGCAGGGGTCGCCCGTCCGCGCCGAGGTCACGTCGGCGAAGCGGTCGGCCCGGAAATCGCGTCCCTCCTCCACGTTTACCAGGTGATAATCCGCCTCGTTGGCCCCGCAGGCCAGGCCTCCCGCTCCCCGCAGGGACTCGTCGGCGATCACCTCCGCCGCATCCAGTCCCACGGGCCCCACGAAGCCCTGAAGGTAACCCGGATGCCCCCTCCAGTCCGCCTCGTTGAAGAGGCGAAATTCGTCGGTGCCCAGCACCCGGGCCAGCTTGACCTCGTTGGCCTCCCTGTCCCCCGGGACCAGCACGGCCACGGGCCTGCCCTCCACCAGGTACATGAGGCACTTTATCATGCGCCGCGGCTCCAGCCCCAGGTAGCCGCTGACCTCCTCTATGGTGCGCCGTCCGGGGGTGGAAACTCTTTCCATCGGCTTCCCGTCCCCCTCCGGGGGCTTGGTCCTCCGGTAGCTGGCCAGCTCCACGTTGGCGGAGTAGGAACAGGAATCGCAGAGGACGATGTGGTCCTCCCCCACCTCGGCGGGGACCATGAACTCGTGGGAGACGTCGCCCCCTATGAGCCCGGTGGCCGCCTCCACTGCCCTCCAGGTACATCCACAGCGGGTGAAGATGCGCCCATAGGCCTCGTACATGGTGCGATAGGAAATACGCATACCCTCCTCGTCGCGATCGAAGCTGTAAGCGTCCTTCATGAGGAATTCCCTGGCCCGCAGCAGGCCGAACCGCGGCCGCACCTCGTCCCGGAACTTGGTCCCTATCTGGTAGAGGTTGAGGGGGAGGTCCCGCCAAGAGGAGACGTTGGAGCGCACCAGGTCGGTGATCACCTCCTCGTGGGTGGGCCCCAGGCCGAAATCTCGCCCGGCACGGTCCTTGAGACGCATCATCTCCGGACCATACTTGGCCCACCTCCCGCTCTCCTCCCAGAGCTCGCGGGGCTGCATGATGGGCAGGATCACCTCCTGGGCGCCGGCGGCGTTCATCTCCTCCCGGATGATCCGGCTGATGCGCTGTACCACCCTGGCTCCCAGAGGTAGAAACTCGTAGATACCAGAGGCCACCTTGCGCAGGTAACCCGCCCGCACCAGCAGCCGGTGGCTGGCTATCTCCGCGTCCGCCGGGCTTTCCCGAAGGGTAGGGATGAAGGTACGTGACTGTCTCATGCCCTGTCCTCGCCTGGTTCCTCGTCTTTTCCTTCCTGCCCGTCCTCCAAGGAAACGCGGCGCGTTTCCTTCTCCATTTCCCTTTCCATTCTCCGGGCTTCCTGCAGCAGGACTTCCAGGAGCTCCTCCTTGGGATACCACCCCACCGGCTCTCCCTTTCGAAAGAGAAGCCCCCTGTCACGACCGCCGGCGATGCCCAGGTCTGCCTCCCGGGCCTCCCCCGGCCCGTTGACCGAGCAGCCCATTACCGCGATGCGCAGGGAGGCGCGCATGTCCTGGAGCCTCCTCTCCAGCTCTCCCGCGATTCCGGCCACGTCGATGCGGCACCTGGCGCAGGTGGGGCAGGCCACGATGTCCGGGCCGCGACGGGACAGCTCCAGGGCCTTGAGGATGGCCAGGCCCACCCTCACCTCCTCCACCGGGTCGCCGGCCAGGGAGACCCGGATAGTATCCCCGATACCCTCCGCCAGGAGGGCACCGATTCCCACCGCCGAGCGTATGGTGCCCGACCACGGGGGACCCGCCTCGCTCACCCCCAGGTGCAGCGGGTAGTCCACCGCCTTTGAGAGCATGCGGTAGGCCGCGATGGTCAGCGGGACCGAGGAGGCTTTCACGGACACTTTTATATCATAAAACCCGTGCCTTTCCAGGACCGCAATCTCCCTCAGGGCGCTTTCCACCAGCGCCTCGGGCGTAGGGTGCCCGTGCCGGGCCAGGATGTCGCGGGGCAGGGAGCCGGCGTTCACCCCCACCCGGATGGGAACCCCCTTTCTTCCCGCTGCCCGGGCCACCTCCCGGACCTTCTCCTCGCCTCCGATGTTCCCGGGATTGATGCGCAGCCCGTGCACTCCCGCCTCGAGGGCCAGAAGGGCCAGGCGGTGGTCGAAGTGGACATCGGCAATCACCGGGATGGGGGATCGCTCCGTTATCATCCGCAGGGACTCCCGGAGGAGGTCCCTCCTTTCCCCCTTGAGGGCGGGCACGGCCACGCGGACGATCTGGCAACCCGCCTCGTGCAGCCGGAAAATCTGCCCCAGGGTGGCCTCGGCGTCCTCCGTTGGGGTATTGGTCATGGACTGCACGGTGACCGGGGCCCCTCCTCCCACCGGGACGTCCCCGATCATCACGCGCCGGGTCAGTTTGCGCACGCTCATGGCAGGGAAATGGGGTTGGTGATGTCCAGGCGCAGGGTGAGCAGGAAGAGGACGGCGAAAAAGGCCAGCACCGCGGCGGCCACGGGGTAGAGCTTCCGCAGGTCCACTTCCTTGCCGGTAATTTTTTCCACCAGGAGGATCAGGATGTGTCCTCCGTCCAGGGGTGGCAGGGGCAGGAGGTTGATGTAGGCCAGGAATAGCAGGATGAAGGCGATGAAGTTGAAGAAGTAATACATCCCCTCGCCGGCCAGTTCCCCGGCCACCCTGGTGATGCCCACCACGGTCATGGGCCGGTCCTCGGTGGGCCTGGAGATACCCAGTAACTGCTTGAAGGTGGAGAGGTTGAAAACCCGGTAGATGCTGTAGAAGACGCCACCCGAGTAGGTGAGGAGCCACCTCCCGGTCTCGCCCAGGGAGGCGGCGAAGGAATAATGCCTTTCGCCGACTGAGGGGCTTATGCCCAGAAATCCCCGCCCCCCGGGCAGCTCGGCCAGCCTGACGGTAAGGGTGAGGGGCTGCCCCTCCCGCAGGACGACCACCTCCACCTCCTGCCCGGGATGGGCGGCGATGAAATCGCGCACCTCCTCCCAGTCGCGCGTTTCCCGACCTCCCATGGAAACGATGGTGTCCCCGGGCTCCAGGCCCGCCCGGTGGGCGGGGGTCTCCTCCCCGGTCTCCTCTATGTACTCCCCTACGGACCCGATGGTGCTGGTGAGCACCGGGATCCCCATGAGCCAGATGACCAGGAAGGCGATCAGCAGGGCCAGGAACACGTGGGCCAGGGAGCCGGAGATGATGATCCAGAAGCGCCGCCACCGGGACACCCCCTTGTAGGAATGGGGCCAGTCCTCGGGACTCACCTCCTCCTCCGGATTCATCCCCAGTATCTTCACGTAGCCGCCCACCAGGATCCACTTTATCCCGTATTCCGTGCCTCCCTTCCGGGTGCTCCAGATGCGGGGGCCGAAACCGACGAAAAACTCCGTGGCCCTCACGCCCACCGCGCGGGCGGCCAGGAAATGCCCCAATTCGTGGGTGAGAACCAGGAAGAAAACCACCCCCAGGGCTCCCAGGACGTAGAGGACCCCGCTCACCACCGTTCACCTGCCTTCCAACCAACTACCTCTTTACCGTGGCCCGCCGGCCCCCCGCAATTCACGGAAGCCCTTGAGCCCGCGCCCGCCGCCCGCTCCTCGAGCCTTGCCGTGGTCACCGGAACGAGCTTTATTCGTTTACGGGTCTCCTTCTTCCTCCCGCCTCGCTTACGGCTTCCTCCGCTTCCTCGCGGGCCCATCCTTCTGCCTCCTGCACGTCCTGCAGGGTGCGCACCGGGTGGGGGCGGTGCTTGTCCAGGACCCTCGCGATAACCTCCTCGATGCCTAGAAAGGGAAGTCTTCCCTGGAGAAAAGCCTCCACCGCCACCTCGTTGGCCGCGTTGAGAACCGCGGGGGCCGTTCCCCCCGCTTCCCCGGCCCGGTAAGCCAGGTCCAGGCAGGCGAAGGTCTCCCGGTCCACTTCCTCGAAGGTAAGTTTTTCCAGTTTGGGCAGCACCGTCCTGGTGAAGGGCGGACCCCATCTCTCCGGGTAGGAAAGGGCCAGGGATATGGGCAGGCGCATGTCCGGGAGGCTCAACTGGGCCGCGAAAGAGCCGTCCACGAACTCCACCAGCGAGTGGATCACGCTCTGGGGATGAATGACCACCTTGATCCTCGAATAGGGCAGCCCGAAAAGGAAGTGGGCCTCGATGACCTCCAGCCCCTTGTTCATCAGGGTCGCCGAGTCCACGGTTATCTTGCGCCCCATGCTCCAGGTGGGATGAGCGAGCGCTTCGCGCACCGTGACCGATGCCAGCTCATCCCGCCGGCGACCGCGGAAGGGCCCCCCCGAGGCGGTGAGTACGACGCCCTCCACGAACCGCATTTCCTCCCCGCGCAGGCAGTGGAAGACCGCCCCGTGCTCGGAGTCCACGGGCACGATCTCCCCTCCTTCCCGCAGCGCCTGCAGGACCAGTTCCCCCCCGGCGACCATGCTCTCCTTGTTGGCCAGGGCCAGGCGTTTTCCCGCTCCCAGGGCGGCCAGGGTGGGAGGGAGTCCCGCCGATCCAACCACCGCGTTGAGGACCACCTCCACCTCGGGATGGACGGCCGCCTCCAGGAGGCACTCCGCTCCCGCGCTCACCCTGATGCCCGTTCCCTCAAGGCGCCGCCGCAGCTCTCCCGCCGCCGCCTCGTCCACCATGCCCACCATAAGGGGGTGAAAAAGCCGCGCCTGCTCCTCCAGAAGGCGGTGGTTGCGGTGTGCGGTGAGAGCCACCACGCGCAGGCGCTCGGGGTGGGCCTCCACCACCTCGAGGGCCTGGGTGCCTATGGAGCCAGTGGAGCCCAAGATGGCCACGCCCCGCTTCCCGCTTTCCTTTTCCATATGAACATTATAAGGGCTGGAGGGGCGGTAGCGGCCATGTCCGCGCTTGGCACGAACATGAGCCACGTCATTAGCGCCGGAGAGCGGCCCGTGGCCACGGTGTTGGGACACACGTAGGTGAACCTTATGTCCCGGAGGCCTCTCAACTTGGACTCCTGCCGCAAAGACTCTGTCAGCCCCACTACCGCGAACTTGGCGGCGCAGTTATCCACTAAATGGGGAACGCTCGACAAGCCCCCGGACGAGACCATGTTCACCACGTGGCCGGCACGCCTGGATACCATGTCCGGAAGGAAAGCCTTCATGGTCCAGAAGAGGGCCAGCAGGTTCACGGCCACGGTGCGCTGGATGGATTCGCCGGGTTTTTCCAGGAAAGGACTGGAATTGACCACCCCGGCATTGTTCACCGGGATTTCCAGAAAAGCACTTCTGAATAGTTATTCCAGCTCCCGGATGCCATGTCTTCAAGGCAAGCCATCCGAGGGTAGAAGTCGAAGACTTTTCCTGCTGGGTAGTTTCACAACCTGTTTCAATCATTTTCTGGATCAGTGCAATAAACTCGTGGGGTCCATTTCCTACCATGTATGTTATACCGAGGATTATGGGTTGTTTGCCTTCACCTCCCGCGTCGCGACCACGAGACCCTCGGGTAGGGTTGGGAATAAATCCTGATCCCATTTATTCGCTCCATGATGCAACTTCTGCTTTGCCCCGTTCATAGCCAGCCACCCGTACAGGCCGCTTTTTACGCAGCCGCAAAAGACTACAACTCTTTTTCTAACGGGGAAGGTTTCGGAAATGGAAAGGGACCGACCCCAAGGTGTGGTTAGAGGATGAGGTAGCGGAGGAAGTAGTAGGAGACGGCGGCGGTGAGGAACATGCTGTCGAAGCGGTCCATGATCCCCCCGTGCCCGGGGATGAGGGAACTCATGTCCTTTATCTCCAACTCCCTTTTGACCATGGACTCGGATAGGTCGCCCAGGGGCCCGAATACGCACACCAGGGCGGCGAGCTCCATGCTAACCCCCAGGGTGAGCCAATCACGGTTGAGGGTGAGGTGGAGGACGTAGGCGGCGATGAAGGCACCCGCCGACCCCGCCAGGGTCCCCTCCCAGCTCTTGCCCGGGCTTATGCGCGGCGCCAGCTTATGCTTACCGAAGGCCGAGCCGGCGAAATAGGCCACCGCATCGTATATCCAGACCATGACGATGACCGCAAAGGGGGCCGTCCAGCTCACCGTGTCGAAATGGAGCATGAGCACGAAGTGGGAGAGACAGAACCCCACCAGCACCACTCCCAGAAGGGAGACGGCGACGTCGGTGGTGGGGGACTCGGAATGCGGCCCGAAGAGACACCAGGCAAGGACGAGGGGCATGTAGAGGGCCAGCGCCGCGACCATGGGGGTCAGATCGGCGTTCTCCCCCCTCTGCAGGAAATAGGCCATCACCGGAAAGGAACAGCCGGCGGCCAGTGAAAGCCATCCGGCGGGGCGGTATCCGTGGCGGCGGTAGGTGGAATAGAGCTCCCAGAGACCGCCCGCCACGAGCAGGGTGATCCCCACGGTGAAGGGTATCTCTCCCCACCATAGGAGGATGACCACCACCAGGACCAGGATGACCGCGCTCACCACCCGTGCCGCCAGGTCGGCGAAGCGCTCCCGGAGGGGTTTCCCGGTCGGCGCGGCCCCTTCCCTGCCCCCTACCGCCAAATCAGACCTCCATGAGCTCCTTTTCCTTTACCTTGAGCATCTCGTCCGTCTCGGCTATGTAGCGGTCGGTGAGCTTCTGGACCTCTTCCTGTCCGCGGTGGAGGTCATCCTTGGTGATCTCCCCCTCCTTTTCGAAGGCCCGCAGGTCCTCGATGGCGTCCCGTCTGATGTTGCGGATGGCCACCCTGCCCTCCTCGGCCCTCGCGCGCACCATGCGGGTGAGCTCCTTGCGCCTTTCCTCGGTCAACTTGGGAATGGGCAGGCGGATGACGTTCCCGTCGTTCACCGGGTTCAACCCCAGGTCCGAGGCCAGGATGGCCTTCTCGATCTCGTTTATGACGCTCTTGTCGTAGGGGGAGATAACCAGCAGGCTCGGTTCGGGAACGGCGATGGAAGCTATCTGGTTGAGCGGGGTCTGCTGCCCGTAATAGTTCACGTAAACCCGGTTGAGGAGCGAGGCACTGGCCCTTCCGGTCCGGATAGCCGCGAAATCGTCGCGGACGTGCTCCACCGCCTTCTTCATCCTTCTCTCCGCGTCCCTCAACACGTCCTCGACCACTTGCCTTCCCTCCTCCTTCTCCGAAGATATGACGGGTCTCGATGAAAACCTGCCCCGGTAGTCGGCGACCCTTAACTTACCTTCCCTCCTCCTTCTCCGAAGACACGATGGTCCCGATCTTCTCCCCGAAAAGCACCTTCTTGATGTTGCCGGGTACGGTCATGTTGAAGACCACTATGGGCAGGCTGTTGTCCATGCACAGGGATACCGCGGTGGCGTCCATGACCTTGAGGCCCTGCTGGAGAACCTCGATATAATTGAGCGAGCTGTACATCACCGCTTCAGGGTTCTGGAGTGGATCGGAATCGTAAACCCCGTCCACCATGGTGGCCTTGAGGATGGCCTCCGCCCCGATCTCCAGGGCCCTCAGGGCGGCGGTGGTATCGGTGGTGAAATAGGGGTTCCCGGTCCCGGCGGCGAAGATTACTATCCTGCCCTTTTCCAGGTGGCGTATGGCCCGCCGACGTATGTAGGGCTCGGCCACCGCCTGCATCTCGATGGCCGACTGCACCCGAGTGAATACCCCCCTTTTCTCCAGGGCATCCTGCAGGGCCAGGGAGTTCATAACCGTGGCCAGCATGCCCACGTAATCCGCAGCGGCCCGGTCCATCCCCTTGGCGCTGGCCGCCACCCCTCGGAAGATGTTCCCGCCGCCGACCACGATGGCTAGCTGGACCCCCAGGCGGTGAACCTCCGCAAGCTCGTCGGCGATGGCGTTCACCGTGTCCGGGTCTATCCCATATTCCTTGCTGCCCATGAAGGCCTCGCCGCTGAGCTTGATGAGCACCCGCTTGTAGCGGGGCCGGGCTTTTTCCTCCCCTTCGGCGTTCATCCCCACCTCCGCCCTCGGCACTTTTCCGTACGGTAATTTCCTAAGTTGTATTCTATCCTCTATCTGCGGCTACCTTCCCCTTCCCCCCGCGGCGGCGGGGTTCACCGAAGCGGCCCGCCCGGCCTTCATTCGGAGAGGGTCTCACCCAGCTGGTAGCGGACGAACCGGCGCACCACGATGTTCTCGCCCACTGCGGCTATGGTGCGCTGCACCAGCTCGCCTACGGTGATCTCCGGCTCCTTTACGAAAGGCTGGTCCAGGAGGCAGACCTCCTCGTAGAACTTCTTCAGCCTGCCCTCCACGATCTTGTCCACCACCTTCTCCGGCTTCCCCTCCTGGAGGGCGCGCTTGCGGTAGATCTCCTTCTCCTGCTCCAGGACCTCCGGGGGTACGTCTTCGGCGGACACGTAAAGGGGTGCGGAGGCGGCGATGTGCATGGCGATGTCGTGGACCATGGAGCGGAAGGTCTCGTTGCGGGCCACGAAATCGGTCTCGCAGTTCACCTCCAGGAGCACCCCGACTCGATTGTTCAGGTGTATGTAGGCATCGATGATGCCGTCCGCGGCGCTGCGGCCTGCCTTCTTCTTGGCACCGGCCAGGCCCTTCTCCCTCAGGATGCGCAGGGCCCTATCCATATCCCCTTCCGCTTCCTGGAGGGCCTTCTTGCAATCCATTACGCCGGCCCCGGTCTTCTCCCTGAGGGCCTTCACCTGTGCGGCGTTGATCTCCATGACTCCTCCTTCAATCGACGTATATCACCGGCGTGCTGCCGCGGGCGTGGCTCATTCGGCCGCCGCTCCCTCCTCCACCGGGGAATCCTCCCCCCCAGGTCCGGCGGTGACGGCGGAGGAATATGCGCCCTCTTCCTCCTTGCCACCCGAGCTCGCCTGCATGATCTCCCGTATCTGCAGGCCTTCCAGAACCGCGTTGGAGATGATCTTGCAAATCAGGTTGGCCGCCCGGATGGCGTCATCGTTGCCGGGGATGACGTAATCCACCAGGTCGGGGTCACAGTTGGTGTCCACCACTGCGACCACGGGTATCTCCAGGCGGCGCGCCTCCATGAGGGCTATGCTCTCCTTGCGGGGATCGATTATGAAAAGGGCGTCCGGCAGGCTCTCCATGTTCCTCAACCCTTCCAGGTTGCGCCGCAGCTTGGCCAGCTGGTGCCGGACGCGCGTGGCTTCCTTCTTGGGCATGGCCTCGATCTCTCCCGAGGCCTCCATCTCCTCGAGTTCCCTCAATTTTTCGATACGCTGCTTGATGGTCACCCAGTTGGTGAGGGTCCCGCCCAGCCAGCGGTTGACCACGTAGGGCATTCCACAGCGTTGGGCGTTCTCCCGAATGGCTTCCTGGGCCTGTTTCTTGGTGCCCACGAAAAGGAGGGTCCCCCCGTTTCCCACCAGGTCCCGGATGAAGTTATAGGCCACCTCTATGAGGGCCAGGGTTTGCTGCAGGTCGATGATGTAGATCCCGTTGCGTTCGGTGAAGATGTACCGGGCCATCTTGGGATTCCAGCGGCGGGTCTGATGCCCAAAGTGGAACCCGGCCTCCAGGAGATGCTTCATGGATACGACGGTCATTTTACCTCCCATGGTTCTTCCTCCGCCCGCTTCCCTCCCGCATCCCCACCCCGGAGGGCACCCGGGGACCGGGTCCGCGGACGTGCGTGATGTGACGGCTAAAAAAAATCCCGCTCGCGGCGGGCCTTCTGCACCCGGCTATATCCCTGGACTTTTGGCCCACCTCCTTCCTTCAACGTCTGGGTGCGCCATAAATATAGCACAGGTTCGTGCCGGGTCAAAGAAGCTGCATCCTGAAAGGACAAACGGTCCCTATACCTCGAGGAGTCCCTTGGCGTTGGCCAGTCGGCCCCGCAGGCGGAGGATGGCCTTGGTGTGCATCTGGCAGACGCGGGATTCGGTGACCCCCAGCACCTCCCCTATCTCGCGAAGGGTCAGGCCCTCGTAGTAATAGAGGGTGATGACGATCTTCTCCCGCTCCGGAAGGCGGTTGATGGCCTCGGCCAGGATCTGCTTCATCTCCTCGATCTCGTAGGTCTTGGAGGGGTCCTCGGCACGGGAGTCCTCCAGGGTATCCACCAGGCTGACCTTGTCCCCCTTGTCCCCTCCCACGTTCCACAACTCGTCCAGGGCCACCAGGGAGATAAAGCTCATCTGCTGCAGGAGCTGGTTGTATTCGTCCAGGGAGATGTTCATGTGCCTGGCGACCTCCTCGTCGGTGGGGAGGCGCTTGAGCTCGTTCTCCAGCATGACGTAGGCCTTCTCGATCTCCCGGGCCTTGAAGCGTATGGAGCGCGGCACCCAGTCGATGGAGCGCAGCTCGTCGATGATGGCCCCCTTGATGCGGGCTATGGCATAGGTCTCGAACTTGATGCCCCTCTCGGGATCATACTTCTCGATGGCGTCGATGAGTCCGAAAATCCCGTAGCTTACCAGGTCGGCGTATTCGATGTTGGGGGGCAAACTTGAGGACACCCTACCGGCAACGTACTTGACCAGGGGTGCATAGTTGAGAATCAGCTTTTCCCTGGCCTCCTGTGAACCTTCCTCCTTGAACTGCTTCCAGAGTTCGCCTACTTCCTCTATGCCTTCCAACCTCGCCCCTCTTTTGTAAAAATCTGCCGTGTTCAACATTCTCCCTGTCCCGGTTGCCGGACGCTCGCTTTTGCAGTTGTTTCACGCGCGGGGATGGGCCTGGAAAAAAGCTTCCTTGAGTTTCTTTCTGCTCAGTTGAGTATATATCTGGGTGGTGGATAAATCAACATGACCCAGCAGCTCCTGCACGGACCTGAGGTCGGCTCCACCCTGAAGGAGATGGGTGGCGAAGGTGTGCCTCAGGGTATGCGGGCTCACCCTCTTCCCTCCCTCCAGGTTGCGGAAGAAGCGCTCCACCACCCGGCGCACCCCCCGGTCGCTGAGCCTGCCGCCCCGCACGCTCAGAAAAAGGGGGTCGCCGACCGTTTCCCCGTCGCTCCGATTAGCGGCCAGGATGGGCCTCTCCCGTTCCATGTACGCCCGGAGCAGCTGAAGCGCCGCCTGGTGCACGGGAATCACCCTTTCCTTGCGCCCTTTACCGAGAACCTTCACCTCCCCTCTTCGCATATCCAGGTCCCTCACCTCCAGGCCGGCGAGCTCGCTCACGCGCATCCCGGTGGCGTAAAGGAGCTCCACCAGGGCCATATCCCGCAAAGACGTGCGGTACACGTGCAGCCCATGTCGCCTCTCAGCCTCCTCTATTTCCCTCAGGCTCAGAACCCGCGGCAACCGCCTCTCGCGGCGTGGCGGGGAGAGGGCCAGGGAGGGATCGGACCTCAGGCTTCCGCTCCTCACCAGGTAGCGGAAGAAACTCCTGACCGCCGCCGTCCGGCGGGCGATGGTGGTGCGGGCATAACCCCTGGTCCGCAGGTGAGCCAGGTAGCGCCGCAGCAGGCGGTGATCCACCCGGGAAGGGTCTTCCACCCCCGAGCGCTGACAGAAATCGACAAAGAACTCCAGGTCCGAACGGTAGGCGCGCAGGGTCTGGGGCGAGAGCCGGCGCTCGGCCCTGAGGTGCCTGAGGTATCCCTCAACTTCCTCCCGCATCATTCCCCCTCCGGGACGCCAAGCTGTTGAAGCATAATATAATAGTATATTAAATTACACTATTGTCAACATCTGAAATTAAAGTTGAATAATATTATTATTGTTAAAAGGTTTGACGCGTATTATCCGGACTCAGGATAAAAGGCCGCGGGGAATGAAGGGTGACAGGTCGTACCGTCCTCCCGCGTCCTGGCGCACCCACCCCTTGAGGACCAAGGAGGTCAGCGCCGCCAGGAGTTCCTGCGGTTCCTCCCCGGCGTGGAGGGAGAGACGGTCCAACGTCCCGGGTTCCTCGCCCAGCAGGCGGAGGACCTTCTTCTCCAGGGGAGACATCTCCATCCCGGCAAGGACAACCCCGTTCCTTTCCTTCCCCTCCCCGGGACGCAGGTGCCGGACGGCTTCCGGGGGCAGCTCCTCCAGGATATCCTCCACCCCGGTGACCAACTTGGCCCCCTTCTTGATCAGGTCGTGGGTGCCCTCCGTCAAGGGATGGCCGATGAGACCGGGAACCGCCATTACCTCGCGACCTTCCTCGAGGGCAAAATCGGCGGTGATGAGGGCTCCACTCCTGGCCGAGGCTTCCACCACCACCACGGCCAAGGAGAGCCCGGCTATGATCCGGTTCCGGTGGGGAAATTTCCAGGGCTGTGGGTCCTCTCCCGGCGGATACTCGCTCAAGAGGCATCCGCTCTCCGCTATCCCGGCCAGGAGCCCGGCATGCTCCGGTGGATAGGCCCTGTCGATACCGCAACCCAGCACCGCCACCGTGAACCCTCCCGCCTGGAGGCAGCCCCGGTGAGCATGGGCGTCGATGCCGTAGGCCGCGCCCGAGACCACCACCACCCCGCTCCGGGCGAGCCCGGCGGCAAGCTGTTCAGCGCAACGGCGCCCATAGGATGTGGCCTTCCGCGCTCCCACCACGGCCACGCACACTGAGCACCGGGGTATCTCCTGGCCCCTAGCGAAGAGCAACGCCGGCGGATCGTAGATCCCCCACAGGATCTCGGGCACGGCGTCCTCCCCGGGCAGGATGACCCTGATGTCCCGCCGGGCCAGCCCCTTTAGCGATTCCCAGGGGTCCGTCCGGCGGCATATCTCCTCCCATTCACCGGCCCTCTCTCCACCCACCAAGGCCGCCGCCCTCTCTCCTCCCCTCCGGAGCAGCTCCCACAGCTCCTCCGCGCCACCCGCCATCCGTATCATCCGGGGGAGGGAGATGGGGCTCATGCGGGGAAGGAGGGCCAGGGCTGCGCGGTAAGCCCTCTCCCTCTCCCTCGCGTCAACGCCCGCGCGCACCTCTCCCGCCGGCGAGGCCGCCCTCCCTTCCTCAACCCGCATGTCCCACCTCCTGCAGGGCAAGCGAACCCCTTATCCTTTCCAGGGACCGGTACTGCACGGCCTCGGCCAGGTCCGCAACGCCGACCCTGTCCCTGCCCGCCAGGTCGGCTATGGTGCGCGCCACCCGCAGGCAGCGGTCGAAACCCCTTGCGGTGAGCCCCATTTTCTCGGAAGCCAGGTACATGAAGCGCCTCTCCTCCTCCCCTAGTCGGCAGGCCTCGTACAGCCTGTTTATCTCCACGTCGGCGTTGGTGGCGGAACCGTCTCCCCAGCGTTCCCTCTGCCTCTCCCGCGCCGCCATGACCCGCTCCCGTACGGACTCCGACTTCTCGCCCCTGGGAAGTTCTACCAGTTCCCGGGGGGTCAACCGGGGCACCTCCACCTGGATGTCGATGCGGTCCAGGAGGGGACCAGAGACGCGTTGGTAGTAATTTCTTATCCTTCCCGGGGGACAGCAGCAGGGACGCACCGAATCGCCGAGGAAGCCGCAGGGACAGGGATTCATCCCCGCCACCAGAAGGAAACGGGCCGGGAAGGTCGTGGTGACCAGGGACCTGGACACGGTGACCCTCCCGGTCTCCAGTGGCTGCCGCAATACCTCGAGCGCATCGCGACGGAACTCCGGCAGCTCGTCCAGGAAGAGCACGCCGCGGTGGCTGAGGGTTATCTCCCCGGGCCGGGGAAAGTTCTTCCCGCCTCCCACCAGTCCCACGTGGGATATGGAATGATGGGGAGCGCGAAAGGGTGGAGACGCGGACAGCGCCGAGCCGGGATCCAGCAGGCCGGCGATGCTGTGGATGCTGGCGACCTCCAAGACCTCCTCCGGGAGCAGGGGCGGCATGATCCCGGGAAGCCTTTCCGCCAGCATGGACTTCCCGGACCCGGGAGGGCCGATGAAGAGGATGTTGTGGCCCCCAGCGGCGGCCACCTCCAGGGCTCTCTTGGCGTGCAGCTGCCCCTTGACCTCTGAGAGACAGGGGAAGGATTCCTTCCTCTCCCTCCTGGAGATAGGGGGCTGGGGCACGGACTTTCCCTGCAGGTGGTCCAGGGCTTCCCTCAGGTTCCTCACCCCCACCACGCGGATGCCGCCGGGCAGGGAGGCCTCGGCCAGGTTTTCGGCGGGAACCATCATCTCCTCCCAGCCCCTCCGCCGGGCCCAAAGGGCCATGGCCAGGGCGCCGCGCACCCCCCTCACCTTGCCGTCGAGGGCCAGTTCCCCCACCACCACCCTTCCCCGCAGGGCGGACGATTCGAGCGTGCCGCAGACCGCCAGCATGGCCAGGGCGATGGGCAGGTCGAAGTAGGAACCCTCCTTTCTCAGGTGCGCGGGAGCCAGGTTGACGGTTATGAGCTGGCGCGGAAAGGGGAGTTCAGAGTTGGCGATGGCCGCCTTGATGCGGCGGTAGGACTCCCGGACCGCTGCGTCGGGAAGCCCCACCATGTGAATACCCGGGAGGCCGCCCGAAGTGTTTATCTCCACCTCCACCCCGATGACCTCCATGCCTAGTATGGAACAGCTTTCCACCCTGGCGTACATCCCATCACCTCCTTTATATGTTAATCATATTATATAAGTTATATATGACATGTAAATCACTGGCTCGGGCACCGCACGTATATAGGTGCGTCAGGCGGGGAAAAGCCATCTTTCACATCCAGAGGAAGGAAGGGGTACCCTACAGTGGCGTCCGCAGTGGCGATCAGTAAAATCCCGGCGTGCGGCCGATGTTTCCTTCTTCACGGGGAGGCCGTCTCCGCGGACGCCCTCCTCCCGGAGAGCCAGGCTACCAGGCATCCCAGAAGGAGGAAGGCAACCGGGAACCACCAGGTGCGGAGCATGAAATCCTTCATCCCCGAGATGTATCCGCGCCGTTCGAGGAACCACAGCCCCGGCGGAAGGACTGCGGCCAGAAGAATCGCGTTGGAGAGCAGGGACACCAGCACTCCCCTGGTTCCCACCTTCCTCGAAAGCCGGGCATCGGGGTAATAGACGGCCGCCAGGAGGGCCAGGCAGAGAAAGGCCAAGGCCGCCAGGGCCACCGTGGAATTGTCGTAGCTGATCCAGATGGCCAGGAGGGCGAAGATGAAAAAGGCCCCCAGGGCCAGGATGCCCAGGACGACCTTTCGCACCAGGGAGGAGACGATCAGCCTGACCAGGGAGGGCGGCCTCCGTACCCGGATGCGGCGGAGCTCGCGTTCCAGCTCCAGCTCCTCGTCGGGTTCAGGAACGGCATTGAGGTCCCTCTCGCAGTTGAAGCAGTACTCGTCGCTGTCCAAGTTGTTCCTTCCGCACCAGGGACAGGTCTTCATGCTCCCCACCTTTCCGCGTGGTGATGGGCAAGCTGATTTCTTTCGCGTCCTTCGCGACGGGTACGGGTCTTCATGCTCGGCTACTTCTCCTCTCTATCCCGCTCCCGTTTCCTCTGCCCCATCCCATCCCTTCCGGTCCCGCCGTTTCCCAACCCCTTGGGCGACAAACCCGCGCGTCAGAGAAGCAGCGCTCCGCGACCCCCGTGAGGACTTTCAACAGTCTCCCACCTCGAAGGCGTCCCGGACGTGCATTATTTTCCACCCATCACGCCCGTTCAGCAAGGCAATGACGTCGAAACGGCAGCGCCTGCCCTCTATCCCCTCCCGCAGGAGATAATAGGCCGCCGCCTTGGCCATCCGTTCCCTCTTCTTCTCGTTCACCGCGGACAGCACCTCCTCCAGGTCACCTCCCGTCCTCGACTTCACCTCGCAGAAGGCCAGGTCCCTCCCCTTCAGGGCCACGATATCCAGCTCCCCGAAGGGGGTGCGGAAATTGCGTTCCAGGATACGGTAACCCCGGCGCTTGAGGAAGCGGACCGCCGCCTCCTCCCCCGCCCTTCCCTTGGCCAGGTTTCCTTCTCCCATGATCCTTTTTATACGAACCGGCGCGGACAGTCCTATTCCATATCCATTTTCATTTGCAGGACTCCCCGGAAGGAGGAACGGTGGCAGGGCGCAGGCCCCCTTTCGGCGATGCGCCGCAGGTGGCTCGGAGTACCGTAACCCTTGTGGGAATCGAAGCCGTATTCCGGGTACAGCGTCCACCAGGTAAGCATCAGGCTGTCCCTTATGACCTTGGCCAGCACCGAGGCGGCGGCCACGCTGGCTGAGCGGCTGTCGCCGTGAACCAGGCACCACTGGGGAAGGCCCAGGTTCACGACGCGATAATAATCCACCAGTACCAGGTCGGGCGGGGGACGCAAGGCCAATACCGCCTCCCGCATGGCCGCCAGGTTGGCCTCCTGGAGGCCGTGGGCGTCTATCTCCCAGGGGGGGACGCAGGAAAAGGACCAGGCCTCGGCGACCTCGATGATGCGGGGGAAGAGCTTTCTCCTGTGGACGGGGGTCAGGACCTTGGAATCGGCGAGCCCCTCTAGCAGTCCGAGGTCTTCCCGGCTCGGGAGGATGACCGCTGCCGCCACCAGGGGACCGGCCAGGGCACCCCGTCCCGCCTCGTCAACTCCGGCCACCCTACGGAATCCCATGCGGCAAGCCCATTTCTCCGCAGCCAGGAAGGGGCTTTTCACGGCTACTTCCCGTCTAAAGGCCGGACCAGCGGCCCGGCGGCCACCAAATAAAAATCGCCCTACCCACGATGGAACCCAGGGGCACGAACCCCCAACGCCGGCTGTCATTGGAGTTGGGCCGGTTGTCACCCATGACCATGACCGTGCCCTCCGGAACCTCCGTGGGCCCCCAGTCGCTGCCGTCGGAGATGAAATCGTAGTCCGCGGGGTAGGGAGCGCCGTTGACGTAGAGCTGCCCGTCCCGTAGCTCCACGACGTCACCCTCCACGCCCACCACCCTCTTGATGAAGGGGACAGCTTCCTGGTGGGTCACGTTGAGCACCTCGGCCAGAAGGTCCAGGGACCGGGATAGGGGGTTGGCGCCCTGGGTGCGGTTACCGGGGTCATTGGGGTTGAAACGGAATACGATAATCTCCCCCCGGCGGGGTTTGCGGAAATGGTAGGTCAGGCGGTCCACCATAACCCGGTCCCCCTCCATGAGGGTCGGTTCCATGGAGGGAGAGGGGATCATGTAGGGCTTGATAATAAAGGCCTGGAGGAAGATGGCAAGAACCAGGGCGGTTATGAAGAGCACCGCCACCTCCAGGAAGGCCCCCAGCCACTGGGGACCCCTCCCGCCCTTCCCTTCCCTCGTCTTGGTGGTCACCTCCCCCGGCGCCCCGGGGCGCCCTCCACGTGTCTCCTCCTCTTCCTCACCCGTGAATGTCTGGGGCAGGTGACCTGGCATGCTGACGACCTCGGCCTTTCAAGTACGGCGCTTTTCCTTTATCCTGGCCTTTTTCCCAACCCGGTCCCGGAGGTAATAGAGCTTGGCCCGCCGTACCTTGCCCTGGGAAACCACCTCGATCTTGGCGATAATAGGCGAGTGCAGGGGGAAGGTGCGTTCGACCCCCACTCCGAAGGAGACCTTGCGCACGGTGAAGGTCTCCCGGGTGCCGCCTCCCTTACGGGCGATGACCACGCCCTGGAAGACCTGGATGCGCTCCCGGTTTCCTTCCACCACCCTAACGTGGACCCTTACCGTATCTCCGGGACGGAAATCCGGTATGTCGTCCCGAAGGTATTCGCTCTCCACGACGTCCGTCTTCTGCATCCCTTGTCCTCCTTTCCGTTATATTACAAACCATCGGCCCTTCCCCCGGCAAGGAGAAGCACCGGCGCGCGATCCCCGCTATTTTAGCGTATGGTAGTGTATTTTCCTATGCCTTTCGGTCCTTCCCCGTCGAGGGGAAACGCCGGTAAGAACTCTACGCCATTTTACGGCACTGAAGGTCGAGCGGCCGTGGCGTAACTGATGGGCGCCTTGCCTTGAAGTTATTCCCCTTTCCCTTCCCCTTCTTCCCCCTCCTTCAGGAATTCCGGCCTCATGCGGCGGGTCCACTCCAGGGCCATGCGGCGGCGCCATCTCTCCACCTCCCCGTGGTTTCCGGAGAGCAGGACCTCCGGTACCTTCCATCCCAGGTATTCGGCCGGCCTAGTGTACTGGGGGTACTCGAGCAGCCCGCCGCTGAAGGATTCCTCGCGCAAGGACTCCAGGTTGCCCACCACCCCGGGTATCAGCCGGGTCACGGCCTCGATGATCACCAGGGCGGCGAACTCCCCGCCGGAGAGCACGTAATCCCCGATGGAGATGGCTTCCGTGCACAGGTGCTCGAGGACCCTCTCGTCCACGCCCTCGTAACGCCCGCAGATGAGAGCCAGGTGGGACCGGGAGGCGAGCTCCGCCACCCTTGCCTGGGTCAGCCTCTCCCCCCGGGGGGTGAGCAGGATGACCGAGACCTCCCTTTTCAGGCGATCCAGCTCGTCCAGCCGGTACCCGAGGGTGCGGGTCACTGCCTCGAACACGGGCTCCGGCTTCATGACCATCCCCGGTCCCCCGCCGAAGGGGGCATCGTCCACCTGGCGGTGCTTGCCGGGAGCGTATTCCCGTATATCGTGGACCCTGACCTCCACCAGCCCCCTACGGATGGCCTTCCCCAGCAGTCCCTCCTCGAGGGGGGACTCGAAGATACGGGGGAAAATGGTGTACACGTCTATGCGCAACCGGTACCTCCCTGTCGTGGTGGAACGTTCACCTTGGAGCGCCCCATCCGACTTCCTTCCCGCGCAGGGAGTATCTCCAACAACCCTGAATGAGGCGCCGACCACACCTCCGCTTCCCCCGCGCGTGGATCCCCCCTCCAGCCCATCCGGGAGCACCATGCCCTCCACGCTCCCCCGCGCGGTAAAAGTTCACCCCTTATTTGTCCGCTCAGGAAGCGACCCTCATCGCGCTTCTCCGCCCCGGGGGAACCTCCCGCGGCACCCTATTTCGGGTTTTCCGGAAACCGGTATACCCGGGGAAACAGGAGGGCCCGTTGATCAGAACAGTCCGGGGAGGGGCCGGATGACCATCCTCTCCCCGGGGAGGTCTATCTCCACCACCACCTCCTTCAGGAGGGGGATGAGGCGCTCCTCCCCGGCCTCGTCCCGGACCACCAGGACGTCATTGGCCCCCGTCTCCAGGACCTCCACCACCTCCCCCAGGAAGCCGCCCTCCACGTCGTACACCCGCAGGTAAAGGAGGTCATGTTCCCAGTAGGAACCCGGGGGCGGCTCACCCATCTGCTCCGGGGTGATCATCAGGTACTCGCCCGCCAGTTCCCCCGCCCTTGAGCGGTCGTCCACCCCCTCGAACTTGACCAGCAGGGACCCGTGCGCCTGGCGGGAAGCTTCCAGGACCAGGGCCTCCTCCCTTCCTTCCACCAGGAAGATGTTGCCCGGGAGGAAACGCCTGGGGTTGGCGGACAGGACCTCCACTCTCACCCAGCCCAGTATCCCGTAGGGCTTGATGACCCGGCCGGCTATCACCCTGGACGGCTTGCGGGAACCGGACGGCATGGGTCCTCAGTCGATGATCTCTACGATGGCGTTGCGACCCTCCTTGGTGGCGGAGGCCTTTATCAGGGTGCGCATGGCCTGGGCTATCCTGCCGTTCTTGCCGATCACCTTGCCCAGGTCGGAGGGATCCACCCGCAGCTGCAGGATCACCGATCTCTCCCCTTCTACGGAGGTGACCTCAACGCGGTCCGGGTTATCCACCAGAGCCTTAGCCAGGTATTCGAGGAGTTCCTTCATCGCCGACCCCCGGCCCTTCCCGTCATCGCCTGCCACTTTTTTCCTCCTGGAACTTCTGCCAAATGCCCTTGATCTCCATGAGCTTGCGCACCTGGTCGGTGGGCTGGGCGCCCTTGCGCAGCCAGTCCAGGACCTTCTCCTCGTCCAACTCTATGAGGGAGGGTTCCTGCCGGGGGTCGTAGCGCCCCAGGGTCTCGATGAACCTGCCATCGCGGGGGCTGCGGGCGTCGGCCGCCACCACCCGGTAATAGGGCTTCTTCTTTCCTCCCATGCGCCGCAATCTGATCCTGACCAACGAACATGCACTCCTTTCCTGAATCCTTCCCGCTTCGCTCGCGGATCCGCTAGGACTGGAACGGGAACATCTGCCCCAGCCGGCGCGGGGACATCTTCCCGAACTGCTTTATCAGCTTCTGCATCTGCTGGAACTGCTGCAGGAGCCGGTTGACGTCCTGGGTGCTGGTGCCGCTCCCCCGGGCGATGCGCTGTTTGCGGCTGGCTCCGATGATCTGGGGCTTCCTCCTTTCCTCCGGGGTCATGGACTGGATGATGGCCTCCACCTTCTTGATCTGCCTCTCGTCCACCTGGAGCGAGCGCAGCTTGGATGAGGAGATTCCCGGGATCATGCCCAGGATCTGGTCCAGGGGACCCATCTTCTTCAACTGCTGCATCTGCTCCAGGAAGTCCTCCAGGGTGAACTGCTGCTTGCGCAGCTTCTTCTCCAGCTCCCGGGCCCGCTCCTCATCGTAGGTGGCCTGGGCCTTCTCGATGAGGGTGAGCATGTCCCCCATGCCCAGGATACGCGAGGCCATGCGATCCGGATGGAAGGGCTCCAGGTCCCCGATTTTCTCCCCCACGCTGGCGAACTTGATGGGCTTGCCGGTGACCGACTTGATGGAGAGGGCGGCGCCTCCCCGCGCGTCGCCGTCCAGCTTGGTCAGGATCACCCCGTCGAAGCCCACCTCCGAGGCGAAGGCCTGGGCCACGTTCACCGCGTCCTGCCCGGTCATGGCGTCCACCACCAGGAGGGTCTCGTGGGGGTTGAACTTCTTCCGGATCTCCACCAGCTCCCGCATCATCTCCTGGTCTATGTGCAAGCGGCCGGCGGTGTCGATGATCACCGTGTCTAGCGCCTCCTTCTCCGCCTTGCGTATGCCGGCGGCAATTATCTCCACGGGTTTCGCCCCTCGCTCGGAGTACACCTGGATGCCCGTCTGCTCCCCCAGCTTCTCCAGCTGGTCTATGGCCGCGGGGCGGTAGATGTCGGCGGCGATCATCAGGGGGTGTCGCCCCTGGTTTCGCAGGTGGTGAGCCAGCTTGGCGGTGGCTGTGGTCTTGCCGGAGCCCTGCAGGCCCACCAGCATGATCAGCGAGGGGGGCCGCCCAGCGAAGTTGATGCGCTCGTTGGTGCTCCCCAGGAGCTCGGTCAGCTCCTCGTTGACGATCTTTATCACCTGCTGGGCGGGGGTGAGGGAGCGCAGCACCTCCTGGCCCACCGCCCTCTCGCGCACCCGGGATATGAAATCCTTGACCACCTTGAAGTTCACGTCCGCCTCGAGGAGGGCCAGGCGGATCTCCCGCATGACCTCCTCCACCTGCTTCTCGGACAGCTTGCCGTGCCCGCGCAGGCGGCGGAAGATATCCTGCAGCCGGTCGCTGAGGGCGTCGAACATCTCTTTCTCCGTCGTCCGGTGGCATCAACGCGGCCCCGCGCCTTCCTCCCATTCCTTCCCCGGAAAAGGGAGCCGCGGGAGGGTCCTTACCTCCACCAAACAGTTTAAACTACCGGAAACCCCTGCGCATGTCAAAAACCCTCCGCTAGAGGGGTCGTCTACCTCTTTCCGGGTTCCTTTGGATTCAGCCGGGATGAAGAGGTGGCTCTCTGCCTTTGTGGCAAATACGGGTACCCTGCAGGCTTTACCTGAATACCAATGAACTTTTCGCCCACCCTTATGAAGAAATCCACATTATACCGGCGGTCCCATTCGTGAATCCCCAGCGCATGTTGGCCTGGTAGAGTATCCATTCCTTAGGCACTTCTTCCCCTTTCAAGGTCGATAAACCTTTCGCGCATCGAGTAATGGGATGTATGGTCCGCGCTCGCAAATCCCTCCTTTATCAGCCGCATGTTGATGAAAGTCCTGTTCTTCAGGTAAAGATAGACCAGAAGATTACCGCGCGCATCGAACTTCCGTTCATCGTATCTCACGAACACCTGTTGGCCCTGCAACTTTTCCTCGAGAAACCGGATGGCTTTTTCCCTCCTGCCAGGAATTTCTTTCACGCCGATAAGCCGGATCCTTGCCCCGCTGTCCAGGACCATTTCCTCTGGAGTCAGTATCTTGGCCACCTTGAAGAAAGAATCGCGCTTGCTTTCCAGGCCATCGACCTTGGACCCGAAACTCAACTTTTTCGGGTCCATCTTTCTATCTATCCTCACCGGGTCCTGGAACACGTAGGGAAGTTCAAGAATTTTCCTCTTGAAATCTTCCTCTATCCCTTTTTGCCTCAGGATTTGGAACTCTTGTTCTTCAAAGTGGGTATTCTGCTCCATTCCCAGCTTATCCTTGATGATTTCCAGGTATTCTTCGTTTATTTCATAGCCTATGGAATTTCTGTCCAGCCGCATGGCCGCCAGGGTAGTGGTTCCACTTCCCAGAAAGGGATCCAGCACCGTGTCGCCCACGAAGCTGAACATCTTTATCAGGCGTCTCGGAAGTTCCTCCGGGAACATGGCCAGGTGGTCATTCTGTTTCTCCCCGGGGAAGTTCCAATGCCCGAAGAAATAACGGTTCCATTCCTCGAGGGTCAGCCTGGAGGCCTCCTTTCTCTCCTTGCTCACCGGTGGGGCTTTCCCGTACTTCTTAAATAACAGTATGAACTCGTAATCCAGTTTCACCATTCCATTCCTTGGGTAAGGGAAAGAACCCATAACCGTAGCCCCTCCCGTGGTATTACAGGTGGTAGCTTTCTGCCATATAATGGAACCCATGTAATCGAAGCCTATGGTCTCACAAAATTTGATGATTTCGGTGCGAATCGGAATGACCTTATATCTCCCGTAATAAACGGAGCGGGCGAACTGATCCCCTATGTTTACGCATAAACGGCATCCCTTATGCAGTACACGGTGACATTCCTACCACACCAGGTTAAGGTTATTGATGTAATCCTCATAAGTATCGTTGTACCCTATCTGCCGCTTGTTTCCGTAATCCTTCAACTGCCAATACGGTGGGGAGGTGACCACCAGGTGAACGGATTCGCTTTCAACCTCTTTCATGCACCTCGAGTCTCCCAAAATTATCTTGTGGATGGTTTTCCTGGCTCGCCTCTTCCCCCAAGCCGTTCAATCTTTCGCCGCTCCTTCCGGTTTTCTCGGATGAATTATATCCTCACACAACGACAGAACTCCGTAAAGCGGTTTCCGTTCCTCGGTCGAAAGGCGGGTATGGGATCGGGCCCTCGCGCGCCGCGGCACAGGGAACCTGACCGACCGGGAAAAGAACAGCGGGTTGCGTGACCGGTCTTGGAAAATTTCGAGTATCGCATCCCTGGAAACGGCCCGACTCAGGCCGGCGGGTATTTGATCACCTTGGACTCAGGCCAGGGGGACGGTGAAGAAGAAGGTGCTGCCCTCTCCGGGCGTGGATTCAACCCATATCTCGCCTCCCCAGTTGTCCACGGCGCGCTTCACCGTGGCCAGCCCGATGCCCATGCCCAGGGAGGGGTGGTCCCCCACGCGGGTGAAGGGCTGGAAGATATTCTCCCGGTCCTCCGGGGAGATGCCTATCCCGTTGTCCCGCATCCACAGGATCGCCCGTTCCCCTTCCAGGCGGCAGCCGAGTTCGATGTGGGGTTTCCTCTCCGCGGGACAGTACTTCAGGGCGTTGCTCGCCAGGTTGTAAAGGACCTGGTAGAGCAGGACGTGGTCGGCTAGCACGGCAGGGAGGGGGCCCACGATGTCCATCCTGGCCCCGGCCCTCTTCATTTCCTCCCGCAGGGTCTCCGCGACCTCCCGGACCACGAAATCCAGCCTGGTTTCCTCCATAAGCTCCTGCCGGTGTCCGGCGCGGGCATAGGCCAGGAGACTCTCGATAAAATGTTCCATGCGCTTCCCGGCCTCCATGATCATCTGCAGGCACTCGGAGGCCAAACCCTCGTCTCCTTCCCGTAGAGCGGAAAGCGCGCTGCGGGCGAACCCGTCCACCACCGAGACGCTTCCGCGCAGGTCATGGGCCACGGAGTGGGCGAAGGCGTCCAGCTCCAGGTTACGCATCTGCAGCTCCCTCTCCACGCGGGCCCTCTCCTCTATCTCCTCGCTCAGCCTCCGGTTCGCCTCCGCCAGCTCCCGGGTTCGCTCTTCCACCATCTCCTCGAGTCGTTCGCTGTAGGCCTCCCTCTCTTCCTCCCATCTCTTCCTTTCGCTGATATCCACTGCCGTGGCCGCCAGGTATAGGGGATTCCCTTCCTCGTCCCGGATGACCACGGCGTTCATGAGCATGGGAAAGGGGGAGCCGTCACGGTGGACGTGCCATACCTCGAGGTTGGAATAACTTCCCTCCTCCAGGAGGCGCCGGTTAATCTCCATTATCTCCTCCCGCTGTTCCGGGCTATGGAAGACTAAGAGGTTCTTCCCAACTAAGTCCCTTGGAGAATAGCCGTGCACGGCGGCGAAGTAGGGGTTCACGTAGAGGAGGTAGCCGTCGGGATCGGCAATGGCCACCCCGTAATTGGCGGTCTCCACGATGGTCCTGAACTCCCGCAGCTCCTCCTCCTTCCGCTCCAGTTCCCGGCGCATCTCCACCATCTCGGCGACGTCGCACAGCTCCACCAGGAAGCCGTCCAGGGGCGGCCGGCCTCGGAAATCGGCCGCCCTCACCCGGACGTGGCGCAGGGCGCCGTCATGGGCACGCAAGCGGAGTAGCGTTTCCAAGCATTCGTCTCGCACGACTTCAGGGGAAAATATTTCCTCCCAGAGCGGGAGGTCCTGCCGGTGAACGAAATCCTGGAATTTATTGCCTTTTCTTGCGCAGCCTGTGAGGGCGAGGAGTCGTTCCGCGGCTGGATTGGCGTAGCGGATGCGGCCCTGCGCGTCCAGTATCATCACCGCGTCCCCGAGGGACTCCACTAGGATGCGGTGCAAATCCTCCATCTCACGCCTTTTCCCCCGCCCTAAAAGACGTATTCCGTAAAGGGCATGTGTGATCTCCCCCGCTACCGCTCATCACGCGCCGAAACCATCCCTGAAGGAGCATATCCCATACATTGATGCCCCTGCCCGTTTCCCGCAAACCCCGCACGAAGCGCGCACCGCGCTCAGGCCCTTGAAATGACCTTGCTCCTCTCCTTTCATCCCTCCTTACCCGTTAAGGTAAACCTCCATAAAGCGACATCTGAAAAGTTACCATTAAAACGGGCGCATGCCCATATATCCTTCAAGGGGCGGAGAATTCCATTCACCAAGACCCCCTGTGCGACGGTCCCCGCCTTTCTCGGTAAACGGAACTTTCTCTTATGCGCGTCCGGGGGGCTCTGGTACGCAGGGAATATGGTGACCGTTCATGCCGGATCACGGAATGAGCCAAAAGTATGAATATTTCCCCTCAAGGTGTCTTTTTCGCATCTTACCCAAAGTAAATTGGCGAACACTTGTAAATACTAATAATTTCCACCCCTTCAAGATTCCATTACCGCCGTTAGCCCTGGGTATTCGGCAAACAAACGTATACTTCACGGACAAACGTATACCTAACGGACATACATACGCAGCCTCTAAACAGCCCCACCCTGTGGTAATCTAACCCCTAGCCTTGGGTTTTGTCAATCGGCGCGCGGGCTTGACCCGTCGTTACCCGGGAGTCTTGCGGCACGCCGCGCTCAGGAGAAGAGGGCTTCGGCGAACTCCCGGGGGTCGAAGGGATGCAGGTCATCCAGCTTCTCCCCCACGCCGATGAACTTGATGGGGATGCCCAGCTCGTGGGCGATGGCCACCACGATCCCCCCCTTGGCCGTGCCGTCCAGCTTGGTGAGGACCACGCCGGTCACCTCCACCGCCTCCTTGAACTGGCGGGCCTGGATGAGGCCGTTCTGACCTGTGGTGGCGTCGATGACCAGGAGGGTCTCGGTGACCGGGGCCCGGCGCTCCGCCACCCGCTTTATCTTCTTCAGCTCCTCCATGAGGTTCACCTTGGTGTGCAGCCGCCCCGCGGTATCGGCGATGACCACGTCCATGCCTCGGGCCAGGGCCGCTTCCACCGCGTCGTGGACCACGGCGGCGGCATCGGCACCCTGGCGGTGCTTCACGGTATGCACGCCCACCCGCTGGCCCCAGGTTTCCAGCTGCTCGATTCCCGCAGCGCGGAAGGTGTCCCCCGCGGCCAGGATGACCCGCTTGCCCTCCTTTCTCAACAGGTGGGCCAGCTTGGCGATGGTGGTGGTCTTGCCCGTACCGTTCACCCCCACCACCAGGAACACGCTGGGACCGGAAGCGGCGTAACGCAGGGTTCGATCCCCCTGGTCTAGGAGCTCGGCCACTTCCTCCCGGAAGGCGGCCATAAGTTCCTCCGGCTCGCGGAGGTCTTCCCGGACCACGCGTTCCTTCACCCGGTCCACCAGGTGAATGGTCATCTCCATGCCCACGTCGGCCCCCACCAGGATGTCCTCCACCTCCTCCCAGAAGGCCTCGTCGAAACGCCTCGAGGCCATGGCCCTGGCCAGGGGAGCGAAGATGTTGGTCCGGCTCCTGGAGAGTCCTCTGCGGAGGCGGGAGAGCCACCCCTCCTTCCCCTCGGCCCCCTCCGGGAACTCCCGGGCGGCCTCCGATTCCGGTACCACGACTTCTTCCGGAGCCTCTGGCAGGGGAGCCATGGCGGCCTGCGTCGCTTTCGTGGCTGGCTCAGCGCTCTCCGCCGTGGTTACTGCATCCGGCAACGGCGCGGCCTCCTCCGCACCCTCCCGGGTGGCGGTGATGGACGCGCCCTCTACCGCCGCCTCCAGGTCGGGGAGTTCCAGGAGTTCCTCGGCAGCCTCCCTCTTCTCCCTCTTCCTTCTCTCCCGGAGCTCCTTCTTCTCCGCTTTCAGGCGGGCCTTTTCCTCCTTTTCCCTTCTCTTGCGCTCCTCCTTCTCCCGCCTGCGTTCCTCCCTCTTCAGCTTCCTCTCCTCTTTCATGTCCCTTCCTCGAAGACGGGTCAATGATTACGGCCTTGGTCGCGTTATCCCACTCCTTTCCGCGGTCCGGCATCTATAATACCCCAACTCCGGGAGCCCGGTTCCACATGATATCTTTGCCCCCCCGCAGTGGGGTCTTGGAAAACAGACATTGTATAACCATATATTTCCAGAAAGATCGCCGGCGGACTCCCTCGCTGTTTACGGAATGGAACTCCTCCCCGGCCTATGCGATCGGAAACCCGTTTTATCCACCACTTTCTCGTGTGCAGTTACATCCGGCAAAAGTCAAGAAAAAGAGGACTTTTTGCGTGAAGGAAGAGGTGGAATCCATTTCCGGCCCCACTCCCGGCAAGGAGGGAATGCCTCAGGCGGTGCCCGTCTGGGCCAAGCGCTCCGCCTCCTCCAGCCTCTGGCTGACCACCCGGGAGATGCCCGAGGCCTGCATGGTCACCCCGTAAATGACCTCGGCGATCTCCATGGTCCGCTTCTGGTGGGTGATCACGATGAGCTGGGAGTCCTTCCTCAGATCCTTGAGCAGGTTCAGGAAGCGGTGCAGGTTCACGTCGTCCAGGGCGGCCTCCACCTCATCAAGAAAATAGAAAGGGCTTGGCCGGGTTTTGAAAATGGCGAAGAGGAAAGCCAGGGAGGTGAGGGCGGTTTCCCCTCCCGAGAGCAGGGTCAGCTTCTTGAGCCTCTTTCCCCTCGGCTGGGCCTCGATGTCCACCCCGGTGTTGAGGAGGTCGGTGGGATCGGAGAGTATAAGCTCCGCCCTCCCCTGGGGGAAGAGTTTCTCGAAGAATTCCTGGAAATGCCCGTTGACCTCCTCGTAGGTCTGCTGGAAGATGCGGATGATCTCCCGGTCTATGGCCCGCACCACCTTGAGCAGGGAGGCCTTGCTCTCCCGCAGGTCCTCCACCTGAGCGAGCAGGAAATCGTGCCTCTCCTTGAGGGCCTGGTATTCCTCCACCGCGCGCAGGTTGACCTGCCCCAGCATCTCCCTCCGCCTCTCGAGGTCTGACAGCCTGGACTTCATTTCCGGTAGGGGCTCGCTGGGCCGGTAATCCGAAAGGGCCGTCTCCAGGGGAATCTTGTGCTCCTCGAGGAGACGCTGGACTAACAGGTCCACGCGGAGCTTGAGCTGGGCGGTGGCCAGGTCCCGGTTGTGAGCCGCCTCCTGGAGCTCAGCGCGGCGGGACTCCAGCTCCTCCAGTTCCGCCCGCAGCCTCTCCAGTTCCTCCTCCCTCTCCTGCAGCCCGCGGCGCAGACCCTCCTCCTGCTCCCTGGTCAGCGAGGTAAGCCGCTGATGTCTTTCCTGCAGCCCTTCCACCAATTCGAGGAGTTCCTCCTGGGCCCGGCTGCGTCCAGAGAGGTCGTCCGGTAGCACGGGAGCGGCTTGCGCTTCCTCCGATTCCAGCTCCTCAAGCCTCCTGCGGAGGTGGAAAAGCCTTTCCTCCAGCGAGGCGCGCCTGGCGCGCAGGTCCTGCTGCCTCTCCCGCAACTCGGCTTCCCGGCGACGGAGGTCTTCCCATGCGGACTCCGCTTCCCTCAGGGGAACTTCCGCCTCCTCTACGGCCCTCTTGCGCCGCGCTTTCTCTTCCTCCCCTTCCTTTATCCCCGAGAGCAGCCGCTCTTTTTCCTCCCTCAATCGCCGGGATTTCTCCTCCAAGGCCTGCGCCCTGGCCGTCCGGTCCTCAACCTCCCCGAGCATGGACCTCAGGGCGACCTCGGACTCCCGCACCGCGTCTTCCAGCACCTTCTTCTCCCCGGCCAAGGCATCCAGCTCCCGGCGCAGGGAGGAAACGGTGGTCAGCACGCTCTTGCGCCGTGCCTCCAGGGTCACCGATTCCTCATCGCAGAGGTCCAGCATCTCCTGGAGCTCCTCGATCTCCCTCCTCCTGGCTATGAGGTGGAATGGGTTGCGCGGACGAGCCCCACCCTTCACCAGCCGGCGGGGAGCCACCACGTCGCCCTCGGCGGTGACGAAGGTGAGCTTGGGATACAACTCCGCCTTCCCCTCCGCCTCCTCCAGGTCGGTACAGAAGACGACGTCCCCCAGGAGGTAGGTCACGGCCGGCCTTATCTCGGGCGGGCACTCCACCACCGAAAGAGCGGCCGTCCCCCCGCAGCGGTTCGCCAGCTCCGCGGCCTCTTCCATGGCCGACAGTTCCAGCTCCGCAAGGGGTAAAAAGAGGCCGAAGCCCTCTTCCTCCTTCTTCAACCGGCGTACCGCCTCCAGGGCATCCTTGAGCTCCCGGGTGAGCACGCAGAAGAGCCAGGGGCCGAGATAGGATTCCAGGGCCTTCTCCCATTCCTCGGGGACCCTCAGGTGGTGGAGGAGCATGCCCAGCACCCCCGGACGGCCGGCGCTCTCCTCCAGCACCCTGGCCGCCGCCGCGGCATAATCGATGCGGGAGGAAAAAACTTCCTGGAGGGCGCGGAGCCTGGCCACCACCAGGGCCTCCTCCTGATAGGAGCGCCTCTGCTTACGGCTCACGGACTCCAATTCCTCCTCGAAACGGGCCAGGTCGGCCCGGAGGGCGTGGATCCTCTCCTCGACTTCCCTCCGCCGCATTCTCAATTCTCCCAGCTCTTCCTCGCGAGCTCCAATCCTTTCTTCCAGATTATCCCTTTCCTCCTTGAGGGAGCGGCGCTCATCCTCCAACTCCTCCAGCTCCTTGTCCAGGTCGGAAAGCCTCTCCTTTTTCCGCGCCGTTTCGGAGGCCAGGGACTTCAACCGCTCGCGACCTTCCTGGAGGACCCGGCGCAAGCGGTCCAGGTCCGCCCGCTGCGCCTCCCTGCGCCGGGACAACTCTTCCTCCTCGACCCGGAGCGCGCCCTCCTCTTCCTCCGCCCGGCGGGCGGCTTCCTCTGCCTCCGCGAGCTCCTCCCTGAGGGCGGCCATCCTTCCCAGCCGTTCCTCCCTACGGGAGACCCACCCTTCCCGCAGCGAAGCCTCGCCCAGCAGGGCGGCGAAGAGCTTGAGCCTCTCCCGTCCCAGTTGACGGCAGGAGATCAGCCTCTCCCCCAGCGCCAGCAACCTCATCTCCCGGCGCCGGCAACCCTCCAGATCCTCCCTGAGGTCGCGCAGGAGGTTTTCCAGGACGCCACGGCGCTCTCTGACCTCTTCCATGCGCTCCTCGACGGCCTTAAGGTCCCCGAGCAGCCGTTCCTCCTCCTGACGCCGGTTGTCCCACTGTCCCTTGAGTTCCTCCAGCTCGGCCACCAGGATGCGGATGGAAAGGTCCCGGATCTCCGAGGTCAGGGCCTGGTATTCCCCCGCGAGGCGGGCCTGTCTCTCCAGGGGTCGCAGCTGCTTGTTCACCTCGGAGATGATGTCCTTGATCCGGACCAGGTTGCGCTCCATGCCCTCCAGCTTACGCAGCGCCTTCTCCTTGCGGCGTCGGTGCTTGCGCAGGCCGGCGGCTTCCTCGATGAAGGCCCGCCTCTCCTCGGGCCCGCTGCGGATGATGGCGTCCAGCCGGTTCTGGCCGACGACCGCGGTCAGCTCCCGGCCCACACCGAGGTCGGAGAGGATCTCCTGTATGTCCACCAGGCGGCAGGGGACGTTGTTCAGGAGGTATTCGCTCTCCCCGGTGCGGAAGAGGCGGCGGGTTATGATCACCTCGGGAAAATCCACCGGGAGACGGCGGTCTGAATTGTCCAGGGAGAGGGAGACCTCGGCCATGTTCATCGCCTGCCGGGTGGCGCTCCCGGCGAAGATAACGTCCTCCATGCGGCTGCCCCGCAGGTTGCGGGGGCTCTGCTCGCCCAGGACCCACAGGACGGCGTCGGCGATGTTACTCTTACCGCTCCCGTTGGGCCCCACGATAACCGAGATGCCGGGCTCGAAATCGAGGGATATGCGATCGGCGAAGGACTTGAAACCCCGGGCGGTCAAAGTCTTGAGATACATATCCCTTGCTCTCCTCGCTCATCGTTCCGAAGGGAATTTCCCGTAAGATTTCTCTTTTCCGCTCCCTTATTCCTTCAACGGCAAGCATCGAACGCCACCAGGGTGACGAGCACACAGATACAGGTTATGACTGACATGACCGCACCGCTCACCTGTGCGCCGGCGCACGAGGCGGTGCGTCTCCCCATGATAGCTTGACCCCCCGCCGGCCCGCCCGGTGCCCGTCGGAACCTCAGGTGCATGTTCGTTATATCTATCAATTAAGGGAGGGGTGGGGGAGCGTGAATTCCGGACGGCAAGGCCTGGATAACTGGATAAATATTCGAGATGCTTATCACGGAAACGGCCGCCGTCCAACCTCCGGCGACCGAGAACCTCCGGGGGAAACTGGGGCCACCCGGCGAGCTTTCCGGACCATCCCTTTTTTCGCCTATAATGCTTCTTTCCCGGCGCCATTAACCCAGCTCCCCAACCGGTATAATGCGGGATGGAAAGGGGAGGCCCTTTCGGCTAGGCACCACTATTCGAACCATTGCCCGGGAGGAAAGGGATCCGCGAAGGTTCCCGTGTCCCGCCCCGGCTGGTTCTTCCCCTCATACCGGAACAAGTTTGACCGCGCCCCGGCGCAACCCGTGGGCCTCGGACGCTTTAGAATACCCTTTTAAAAGAAGCCGACCCCCACCGTGCCCGGGCCCACGTGGGCGCCGATGACCGGCCCGGTCTCGTTCCAGGATATCTCCTCCGGGTCGCAGTTGAGGGTCTTCTTCACCTTCTCCATGAGTTCGAACATGCGCTCCTCGTCCTGTACGTGGGTCAGTCCCACCCGGACCCTGCGACCCCCGGCCCTTTCCGCCGCCAGTTCCACCAGGCGGTCCAGGGCTTTACCTGACCCCCTCACCTTCTCCAGGGCGTCGATGGTTCCGTCTATGTACAGGATGGGTTTGATACGCAGCATGGAACCCATGAGGGCCTGGGCCCCGCCGATCCTCCCTCCCCGGTGCAGGTATTCGAGGGTGGCCACCATGAACAGGAGGCTGCTCTGCCTTATCTTCTCCTCCACCATGGACACCAGTTCATCCAGGCCCATGCCGGCCTCCCTGCCCTTCACCAGCTCGTCGACGAGCATAGCCAGCTGTATGCCAGTAAAGCGGGAATCCACGATGCGGATGGGATAATCTCCCATCTCCACAGCCGCCGAGCGCGCGGACTCGCAAGTGCCGCTGATGCCGGCCGAGATATGGATGCTTACGAGGGAATCATACTTGCCGGACATCTCCTTGTAAGCCTCCAGGAATTCCCCCGCCGAGGGCTGAGAGGTGGTGGGAAAAACCCCGGGCTGCTTCAGGCGCCGGTAGAACTCCTCATTGCTGATGTCCACACCTTCCCGGTAGGAGACGTCGTCCAGGATGACCTTCAGAGGGACCACCTTGATGTCATGTTTGCCCACATACTCCGGGTCGAGATAGGCGGTGGAGTCGGTGACGATACCGATAGCGGCCATTTTCGCTTCCCCCTTTCCCTGTTGATGGAATCCACACCCTCCGTTGAACTCGCTGAGATATATAAAAATTAACCGATAACGAGGTCTTTGGTTACCGGGACCGTCGTAATCCCCCCATTCGCGGAACCCCGGTGCTCACCGGCGGCGCTGCCCGGATTCCTTAGCCCCACACCCAGGTATCATATCCCCCGGCTGCCGTTCCGGGACCCAGGTGCATCTTTATCCTTCTCCAGACGGGCCTCCCCGCGGAGCAGCGCTCTAAGACCTGCATCGGACCCCTCACGCCTTTTCCTGCCGCCCCATTGACCGACGGAACCGGATGGTCGGCCTCACTTCCTGCCGGGCTTTCCGCGTCCTGCCCCCATATCCTTGTGGCGGCGGAGGGCGTCCCTGGCCGCCGCCTGCTCGGCCTCCTTCTTGGAGCTGCCGCTCCCCGAGCCCATCCTGCGGTCCCCGACGTAGACCACGGCATGAAACACCTTGCAGTGGTCCGGCCCCTCCTCCCGCAGGCGATAGCGGGGAAGGACCCCCTTCTCCTTGACCGCCAGTTCCTGGAGCCGGGACTTGTAATCGAAGTCCAGGTCACCGCTGGCCGCCTCCTCCAGGCGTTCCCTGAAGATGCGCAGCACCATCTCTCGTGCCGCCTCCAGCCCCTGGTCGAGATAAACGGCCCCGATCAGCGCCTCCAGGGCGTCGGAGATGATGGAGGATTTTTCCGCTCCCCCGTCGGCGCGCTCGTCCCGGCTGAGCAGGAGGTGTTCGCCCAGGCCTATCTCCCGGGCCAGCTCGGCCAACGAGCTCATGTTCACCAGGTAGGAACGGATGCGGGTCAGCTTCCCCTCGTCCAGGTCGCGGTAATGGCGGAAGAGGTGGTCGGAGATAACCAGGTCCAGCACGGCATCCCCCAGGAACTCCAGCCTCTCGTTGGTCTCCCCGGTCTCCAGGGAAGCCTCGTGAGCGTAGGAGCGGTGAGTCAGCGCCTGGGAGAGAAGTTTCGGATCCCGGAAGGTGACGCCCAGAAGTTCCTCCACCGGCAGCCTCTTCCGACGTCTCCTCCGCAGCCTCATCCCTCATGCCCCTTTCCCGCCAGGAGGAGTTCCGTCCGCTCCACCAGCCCCATCTCCACCGCCTCCGCGGCCACGCGAAGGGAATTCTTGATCGCCAGGGCATCGGAGCTGCCGTGGGCGATGATGCACACCCCCTTAACCCCAAGCAGCGGCGCCCCTCCGATGGTGCGGTAATCCAATTCCTCCCTCAGCTTCAGCAGGGTGGGCAGGACGGGCTTCATTTCCTCCTCGCTCAGCGAGCTCAAGCCGGCGAGAAGCCTCCGGGTGATGAAGGAGGCCACTCCCTCCACCACCTTCAAGGTGACGTTTCCAGTGAACCCGTCGGTCACCACCACGTCCGCCGCGTCACCGGCGATATCCCTCCCCTCGAGATTGCCCACGAAGTTTATCCTCTCCTCGGAGGAAAGCAGCTCGTAGGCCTCTCGGGCCAGCTGGTTGCCTTTCCCCTCCTCCGAGCCGATGTTCAGGAGACCTACCCTGGGCCTCTCCAGCCCGAAGCGCAGGGAGGCGTAAGCGCTTCCCAGGAGGGCGAACTGCCTCAGGTGCTCCGGGCGGCAGTCGGCGTTGGCTCCGGCATCCAGGAGCAGGGTGGGGGAATCGGGGGGCGGAAGGACTACCGCCACCGCAGGCCGCTTCGCTCCCCTGATCCTTCCCCAGCTCAACAGGGAGGCGGCCATGGCCGCGCCCGTGTTGCCCGCCGAGACCATGGCCTGGGCTTTTCCCTCCCGGACCGCCGTGGCCGCCACCACCAGGGAGGAATTCTCCTGGCTCCTGACCGCCAGCGCCCCTTCCTCTTCCATGCCGATGACCTCGGGGGCATGGAGTATGGGCAGTTCTCCCCTCCCCTCCTCCTCCAGGCTGCGCTGCAGAACATCCCGGTCACCAACCAGGAGGACCCGTATGCCCAGCTCATCGCGAGCGTCCAGGGCCCCGCGCACGGTAGCCTGGGGCGCATGGTCCCCGCCCATGGCGTCCAGGGCTACTACGACCTGCGGTCCGGACATCTTCAACTCCGGTACTCCTCACCCGGGACGGTCAGGAGGCGGAAAGAACGGCATCGAACCCGTTCACTCCGTCTCCAGGATCTCCCTGCCGTTGTAGGTCCCGCAGTTGGGGCAGGCGCGGTGGGGGAGCTTGAGGGAATGGCACTGTGGACATATGGACCTGGGAAGCGGACGGGAAGTCCAGCGCGCCCGCCTGGAAGCGGTGCGGGAGCGGGATTTCTTCCGCTTGGGTACCGCCATGTCGACCTCCGTCTTTCTGCCTTGCTACCTTCCATCGAGAAATCGCGAAATACCATCCGAGTATAATTAGCTCCTGGAAGGGAGGTCAAGGATACGGTTGCTTCGACGCTGCACACAGGTCCCGGGGTCCCCGGCGCGAACGTCCCGGGGAGGGCGAAAAGCACGCGCTATCCCCGCAGGCCCTGGAAGGGGGTTCAGGCCTCCTCCTCCAGCAACTTGCGCAGGACCTCCAGGCGGGGGTCGATTTCCTCCACCCGGCACCCGCAATCGCCCCGGTTGAGATTGGCCCCGCAGTAGGGGCACAGGCCCCGGCACTCCGGGCTGCACAGGTGCTTGATGGGGAGGTTGAGGATGACGGCGTCGTTCACCAGCACGTTTAGGTCGATGGTCCCTTCCTCTATGAGGTACTCGTCATCCTCCGGGACCTCCATTTCCCGGGGCAACGGCCTGCCCTCCGGGGAGACCGCCCCGATGCCCGGGCGCCGGTAAAACTCGTCCACCCAGATGTCCAGCTCCTGCCGGTATTCCTCCAGGCAGCGCGTGCACTCCAGGGCCATGGAACCCCGCAGGGTGCCCTTGACCCGTATCCCGTCGGGGCTGCTCTCCAGCCAGAGGTCGAGCCTCAATCCGCCTCGGCCGCCCCTCTCGAAGAGGCCTTGTTCGCCGAGCCCCACGTCGAGATCGGCGCCGAACCTCTCCCGGGTGAACAGCTTCTTCATCAGGCCGGCCACGGGGACCTTGAGCAGCCTCGAATCGAGGGTCTTGCCCATGCGCTCCACTTCCTCTCTCCCTCCATTCCTCGCCATCCTGGACGAGCGCCCGGAAACCCGGTTATCACCGGGGCAACTCCCTCTCCGATCCGGGGGGAGGCGTTTCCTCGCGAGACCTCCATCCCCCACTTCCCGTTAAGCCACTGCCAGGTTCTTGCCCGGAGCCTGGATCGATACGGGTTTACCCTCCTCCAGGCCGGTGAGCCATCGTCCGAGCGGTGGTCCGGGCACCAGGGCGAGTGTGGCCGGCGCTCGTCCCCGCTTTCTAATGTGAGCCATGTCGCGAGGAATGGCAAGTTCGAGGAACATCCTCCACCCCGGGAGGCCGTTTCCTCGAGGATCGCCTCCCCTCCGGAGGAATCCGAAAGGCATTCCCTTGAAGCGCGAAAGGCGCGAGGCAGCCCGGCCTCGCGCCATGCGGAAAAGCTCAGCGGACGGGGAACCCAAAGCTCAGTCCAAATCCATTTCCTCCCTTTCCCCGGACTCCTCCCCGCGGCCCTGCAACCTCTCCCTGGCCCGCTTGATCACCTCGAGGAGCTTGTAGCAGGTGACCTCCAGGTTGGCCAGGCGTTCGTCGGCGTAGTCCTCCGCCTCCAGGCGTATTTCCCGCGCCTGGGCCTGGGCCTCCTCCACGATCCTCTCCGCCTCCGCCCTGGCTGCCTTGATGATCTCCGTCTCCTCGATGAGGCGCCTTCTCTCCTCCTGAGCCTCCTCCCGGATACGCTCCGCCTCCTTGCGCGCTTCCTCCATGATCTCCTGCTTTTCCTTGACCATCCAGCGGGCCTGCTTCAGTTCCTCAGGAAGGGAGCTGCGAAACTCGTCCAGGAGCTCGAAGAGCTCCGCCTCGTTGACCATCACCGAATTGGAGAAGGGAACGTGTTTACTGGAGACGATGAGATCCTCGATCCGGTCCAGTTGCTGAAAGACGTCCATCTACACCGCCCCTTTCCCCATACGGCTGAATTTTTTCTTGAACATCTCCATCAACTCCCCCTCTATATTTTCCGGCACCAGGCCGGTTACGCAACCCCCGTAGCTGGCCAGTTCCCGCACCGCGCTGGAGCTTATGAAGGTGTACTGGGGATTGGCCATGACGAAGAAGGTCTCGATGTTCTCCGAGAGGGCCTGGTTTATCTGGGCCATCTGGAACTCGTACTCGAAATCGCTAAGGGCGCGCAGGCCCTTGATGATGGCCGTGGCTCCCACTCGGCGGGCGAAATCCACCAGGAGGCTCTCGAAGGCGGCGACCTCCACGTTCTCCAGTCCCTCCACCGCTTTCTCCAGCAGATATATCCTCTCCTCCAGGGTAAACAGGGGACGCTTCGCAGGGTTGGCGGCCACGGCCACGATGAAGCGCTCGAAGAAGCGGCTCGCCCTGCGTATCACGTCCAGGTGACCGCTGGTTATGGGATCGAAGGTACCGGGACAAACGGCTACGGTCATCTTCCGCCTTCCCATCTCACTTCTTTACATCATTTTCCATCCGCACGTAAACGTCCACCGCGGTCTCCCCGTACTTCCTCCTCTCCCGGAACTCCAAGCCGGGCGGAGGCTCCGGAGTGGGACTACGCAGTGGAGCCTCCATTATGACCACCGAAGACGGCCCCAGGAAGCCGCCTTCGATTAACTTATTCAACACTTCTTGCCTGTAGTTTACACCAATTCTAAAGGGCGGGTCTATAAAAATCAAATCGAAGGGCTTCTCCGGCGGGGCATAACGGCGCAGGAAATCCAGTATTTCCGCCCTCACCACCCTGCCCCGCCCCTGCATGCCAAGTATATCCAGATTTTCCTGGATTACCCTTGTGGGGTCCCCTCCCCGGTCCACGAACACCGCCTCGGTGGCGCCCCGGCTCAGGGCCTCCAGGCCCAGGGAACCACTCCCGGCGAAGAGGTCCAACACCCTGGCCCCCCGTACCCGTCCACCCAGCATGTTGAAGACCGCCTCGCGCACGAAGTCCCGCATGGGCCGGGTGCCCCTTCCCCGCGGAGCCCTGATGCGCCTGCCCCTCGACTCGCCGCCTATGATCCTCATGCCCCGATTGTATCCCATGCCGCAGCGGAGGGCGCGCCTGGGAAAGCGCCGCGATGGACGAAGGTCGCACCTCAAGTAGGCCCGGCACGGTCCGCTTCCGCGCCGCAACGCCCGAACCGCCCGCCGCGCCTAAGGTCAAGCCTGGAAGAGCCAGCCCAGGCTTTCCCCGTAGCGTTCTCTTACCTCCCGCCGCAGGAAGAGGTGTTCGGGCCTCTCCAGGTGGGGGTCGTTCTCCACCAGGGCCGTGGCGTCCTCGCGCGCCGCACGGAGTATATGGTAATCCTTGGTAAGCCGGGCCACCCGGAGGTCGGAGATCCCGGACTGCCGGGTGCCGAAGAGGGAGCCTTCCCCGCGGATCTCCAGGTCCGCCTCCGCCAGCTCGAAGCCGTCGCTTATCTCCGCTATGGCCTTCATGCGCCTCTCCGCTTCCTCGGTCTCCCCCTCAAAGATGAAGATGCAGTGGGAAGGATGCTCCCCCCTCCCCACCCTTCCCCGGAGCTGGTGAAGCTGGGAGAGGCCGAAGCGGTCCGCGTTCTCCACCAGCATCACCGTGGCGTTGGGCACGTCGATTCCCACCTCGATGACCGTGGTGGATACCAGGATGTCCACGTCCCCCCGCCGGAAGGACTCCATGACCGCGTCCTTCTCCGCCTTGTTCATCTGCCCATGCAGCAGCCCCACCCGGCGGGCGGGGAAGACCTTCCGCAGCTCGCCGGCTTCCTTCTCCGCCGCTTTGGCCTCCACGGCGGGCGAGGGGTCCACTAGGGGACAGACCACGAAGGCCTGCCTTCCCCGACGCAGCTCCTCCTCCATGAGCCGGTAGGCCTCCTCCCTCCGCTCCGGGCCCATGACCAGGGTCCGGGTTCCGGCCCTTCCGGCCGGAAGCTCGCGCAGGACGGACACCTCCAAGTCCCCGTAGAGAGTGAGGCTCAGGGTGCGGGGTATGGGAGTTGCGGTCATGATCAGGGTATCCGGGTGCGCTCCCTTTTCCTTGAGAAGTATCCTCTGGCGCAGCCCGAAGCGGTGCTGCTCGTCCACCACCACCAGGCCCAGGTCTTGGAACTCCACGTCCTCCTGGATGAGGGCGTGGGTACCCACCAGGATGTCCAGCTCCCCCGTGGAAGCGGCCCGCAGTATCTCCCGCCGTCGCGCGGGCGGGGTGCTGCCCGTGAGCAGCTCCACGCGCACCTGCAGTTCTTCGGGCAGAAGCTGGGTGAGGTTGCGGAAATGCTGTTCGGCCAGGATCTCCGTGGGAGCCATGAACACGCCCTGGTGACCGCTCTCCCGGGTGAGCAAAAGGGCCAGGAGGGCCACCACCGTCTTCCCCGAGCCCACCTCCCCCTGCAGGAGGCGGTTCATGGGTCGGGGGCTCACCATGTCCCGGGCGATCTCTTCGAAAGCCCTCCTCTGCGAGGAGGTGAGGTGGAAGGGCAGGGCTTCCAGGAAGCCGCCTATCAGGGCTCCGGGCGGGGCGTGGGCTATCCCCCTGGTCTCCTCGCGCAGGTGACGGCGGTTGAGAGCCAGGGCCACCTGCATGAGCAGGAGCTCCTCGTAGGCCATGCGCTGGCGGGCGCGGTTCAGCCTCCCCTGCGAACTGGGAAAATGTATCTCCCTCAGGGCCTGGGAACGGTGGGGGTAGGCGTAGCGGCGCCGCAGCTCGTAGGGCACCGGGTCGGGAAGGTCGCCGTACTGGTCCAGGGCGCGCATGACCAGGCGCCGCAGCATGGCCGCACTTAGCTTCTGGGTGGCCGGGTGTAGCGGTATGATGCGCGCCGTGTGCACGGTCCTGGCGCTCACCTCGTCCGAATCCTCGAGGATGTCGTAGGCGGGGTTGATCATCTGCAGCCTCCCGAAGCGGTACTGTACTTTTCCGGAGAAGACCACCTCCGTGCCCGGGGTGAGCCGCTCCGCCTGGTAGGGCTGGTTGAACCACACCCCGTAGAGGTAAGCCGTTCCGTCGTAGAGGACCACGCTGAGCACCGAGCGGCGCGGGTCCGGGCGGCGCAGCTCCACGGACCGCACCCTTCCCACCACCGTGGCCTCCTCGCCTATGCGGACCTCGGAAATGCGCGATATCCTCCGCCGGTCCAGGTAACGGCGGGGAAAATGGAAGAGTAGATCCTCGACGGTCTCGATCTCCAGGGCTCGCAGCTGCCGCAGAAGGCTGGATCCAACCCCGCGCACCGCGGTAACCGGACGGCGAAGGGATTCCCAGCACGCGGCCAGCTCCTCCGCCCTTCTATCCGCCCTGTTGCCCGTGGAGGTCACTTTCCGGAAACCGCCTCCTCCGCGGTACGAGGACCGCGTCACTCCAGCCCGAAGATGTAATGGTAGACGGGCTGCCCCCCGTCGATGACCTCCACCTCCAGGCCCTTGTCCTCCAGGAAGCGGACGATATCCCCCTGGTCCCTGCCCGCGGCCCCCTCGCCGACGATGACGGTGGCTATCTCCCCGCCCTCCTCAGTCATCTTCCGCAGGAGAAGCAGGGCCGCTTCCTTCAGATCCTCCGACTTGGAGACTATCTCCCCTCGGAAGAGCCCGATATAGTTGCCCTTCTTGATCTTCCCCAGGCCGCACCTGCTGTCGCGTACCGCGGTGGTCAGCGCTCCTGTCCGGACGCTCTTCAGGGCCTCGGTCATGCGCCTCCGGTTCTCCTCCCACCCGGCGCGGGGATCGAAAGCCACCATGGCCGCGAAACCTTCGGTTATGGCCGTGGCCGGGATGACCGCCACCTCCTTGGCGGTCAGGGACCTGGTCTGCTCCGCGGCAGGTATGATGTTCCGGTTGTTGGGGATGAGGAGCACGCGGTCCTGGGGAAGGGCGTCCACGGCCTCCAGCAGCTCGGCGGTGCTGGGGTTCATGGACTGCCCGCCGTCCACGATGCGGTCCACTCCCATGGAACGCAGGACGTCCTTGATGCCCTCTCCCACCGCCACCGCCACCACGCCCACCTGCTTCTCCACGGCGGCCGTCCGCCTCTCCGAAGCCGCCCCGCGTATCCCGGTTTCCTCCACCTGTTCGCGCAGGTCGGTTATCTCCACGTCGCTCAGGCGGCCCACCCTGGAGGCCTCCTCGATGACCCTTCCCAGCTGGTCGGTGTGCACGTGCACCCGGTAGAGCTTATCTCCTCCCACCACCAGCACCGATCCGCCCAGGCGGTGCAGGGTTTCGCGGAACTTCTCCACCCTGGAATCCTTGCAGTGCAGGATGAACTGGGCCTCGTAGCGAAAATCCTCCACCCGCGCCCCGGAGGGAAGGCCGGCCTGCTCCACCTCCTCGATCTCCCCCAGTTCCTCCCCGGTGAGGAAGGCCAGGAAACCCTCGAAGATGGCCAGAAGCCCTCGCCCTCCGGCGTCCACAACTCCCGCCTCCTTGAGGACCGGGAGTAGCTCCGGGGTCTGGTCCAGGGCCTCCTTGGCCTTGCGGGTTACGCCGGAAAGCCATTCCTCGAGCGAGGAACAGCCGTCCTTGATCCTCTTCCCCTCGTCGGAGGCCGCCTTCACCACGGTGAGGATGGTGCCCTCAACGGGCTTCATGACCGCGCGGTAGGCCACCTCGGCGCCGCGGGAAAGGGCCTCGGCCATGGTCTCCACGTCCAGGCTCTCCTTGTCCTCCATGACCTCGGTCATCCCCTTGAGGATCTGGGAGAGCACCACCCCGGAGTTGCCCCGCGCCCCCATGAGGGAACCCCTGGAGATGGCCCGGCATATGGAGGCCATATCCTGGTGGTCGGCTCCACCCACGGCCTCCTTCACCGCCTGCATGGTGAGGAGCATGTTGGTGCCCGTGTCCCCGTCGGGAACGGGGAAGACGTTCATGGCGTTTATCTCTTCCTTGTGCACCCGCAGGGCATCGATGGCGGCGTCCACCATGCCCACGAGGTCCCCGGCGTGCAACCTCTCCACCAAGCTTCACACCCCCGAGCTCAGGACTCGCGCACGCCCTGCACGTGGACCTGAACGTCCTCCACCTTCAGCCCGGTGCAGGTCTCCACCACGTACCTCACCTGCTCGATGAGGTTGTGGGCCACCTCCACGATGTTCAGGCCCGCCTTGACTATCACGTAAAGGTCGAAGCTCACGGCGTCCTCCCGGCGCTTGAGGCGCACTCCCTTGCGTAGGGACTCCTTTCCCAGGAGTTCGGCCACTCCCTCGTGGAAGCTCTGGCTGGCCATCCCCACGATGCCATAGCAGCGCGTGCAGGTGAGGCCGGCGAGGTCGGCCAAGACCTCGTCCTTGATGGTAATCTTTCCCAGCTCTCCGGCTGCAGTCTCTTCCCTCAACCTCTTCCTCCATGCTTCCCGGCCGGAACGGTATGATTATAGCAACCGGCTATGACCGGCAACCAGGCGCCTCGGGAAGGCGTTCGGGTTGCCCGCAGAAAACACTTCTGGTAACATACACCCGAATGTTCGGAGGAGGTTGACATGTCCAGAGTATGCGAGATATGCGGTAAACGGCCCGGGTTCGGGTTCAACATAAGCCATTCCCACCGCAAGACCAAGCGCCGCTGGAACCCCAACGTCCAGAGGATACGCGTGGTGGTGGACGGTAAGCCCGCGCACATGAACGTGTGCACCAAGTGCATGAAGGCGGGCAAGGTCACCCGTCACTGAGAGCCGCCGACCGTTTTCTTCGCTCCACACCCCGATTACCTCAGGGGGTTGCCTTTATCCTCCTGAGGAGGCGCCGACCACCTTTTCCACCTCGGAGAGCATGCCGTCCAGGGCCTCGATGACCGTCTCCGCCTCTCCCACCTCCATGACCAGGGGCGGCAGTATCTGGCTCACCGAGGGGTCGTTGTTGGCGTAGATGGTGAGCACGCCGTGCCGGAACCCGGCCAGGGTCATCAGCGGGCCGCAGGTTTCGTTCACCATCCTCAGGCCCATCATCAGGCCCCTCTGCCTGGTCTCCACCAGCACCTCCGGGTGCGCGGCGCGCAGTTCTCCGAATCCCCTTTCGAAAACCGCGGCCAGCTCCCGCACATGCTCCAGGAACCCCTCCTCGGTGACTATCTTCAGCACCTCAAGGGCCACGTGGCAGCCCACCTCGGACCCCCCGAAGGTGGAGACGTGTATGAAGGGGTTGGCGTCCAGGAAGGGATTCAGGCGGTCGGCGTAGACGTTGGCGGCGATGGGGTAGACGCCCCCGGAGAGGCCCTTGGCCGTGACCAGTATGTCCGGGGCCACCCCGAAGGTATCGATACCCCACACCTCCCCGCAGCGACCCAGGCCCGCCTGGACCTCGTCTATGATCATCACCGCACCGTACCGGTCGCAGATTTCCCTCACCCCGGCGAAATAGTCCTCGGGAGGGATGACTATCCCCAGGGTGGCGGGGATGGTCTCGAAGATAACCCCGGCCACGGTCTCGTCCATGGCCTCCTCCAGGGCAGCGAGAGCACCGAAAGGCACCTGCCGGAATCCAGGAGGCAAGGGCCGAAAGGGGTCGCTGTACTTGGGATCCCCCGCAGCCAGGGCGAACCCGGTGTGCCCGTGATACCCTCCCCGGGCGGAGATGACGCCCGGCCTGCCGGTATGCGCCCGGGCCAGTTTGATGGCCGTGTCCACCGCCTCCCCTCCCCCCACGCCGAATACCACCCGGTTGAGGTCCCCCGGCGAGAGCTCCGCCAGCCGCTCGGCCAGGAGAGCGCGGTGCTCGGAGATGAGGTGGTGATTGCCGATGTCCAGCTCCTCCAAGGCCTCACGGAGGACGGCCACGATGCGGGGATGACGGTGACCCAGGTTGAAGACCCCCTTTGCAGTGGCAGTTTATCAACCGGTTGCCTTCCAGGTCCCAGATGTAGATACCCTCGCGGCGCTCGAAGATAAAATCAATGCCCGCCTTCCGGAAGAACCTGGCCTTGCCGCTGGATACGTGGCGGGCGAACCTCTCGATTATTTTCTCCTTCTCGTCCCGGCCGACCAGGGACATTGAGCCTCACCTCCCTCCTTTCCCGGCTGCGGTTGCGTGTACTTCCGCCGCCATGGATGTTCGCCTCCGCCGCCTAGGGTACTTGCTTGTCGCACTATCGATCGTTTCCGCCGGTCCCCTCCCCGACCTCCCCTTTTTTCACCGTCGACCGGAATAGCACTCGCCTTAATGAAAAGCCGGCCGCAGTGCCGAAGATTTCGCGCTATTTCCTCTTTATCCTCTCCGGGAGTATTTAGGGATAATCCCGCCTCAGCAAGCGGGTGCGCAGGAAACGGTCCAGCCGCCTGAGGTTCAGGTAGAGGGACCAGATCAGGGCGTCCTCCCGGTAATAGGAATCCACCTCCTTCACGCTTATGGGTTCGACCCCCAGGTCGGGGGTCTCCTCGGCGAAGAACCGGTTGGCCTCCTCCACCAGGTCGGGGATGAGCTCCGCCCGCTGTTCCTTGTAGAAATTGGCGATGAGATCGATGGTCACGGAACGGAAACGTTAATAGCGGGTCATGACGTCCTCCAGGAAGAGGAGGCGGATTATCCACACCAGGAAGGAGGGGGCGCTGCGCAGGAAGAGCTCGGGGTCCAGCTGCTCCACCCCCTCCACCCGGAAAAGCGGCGTGCTGGTATCCAGGTAGAGCAGGCGCATGCCGGGCTCCAGGCGCGGATCCCAGGGGTCGAACCCCACGAGGGACCAGTTGGATATCTGGCCGTCCACGGCCACCTCCAGGCCCTCCCGCTTCCGGTTGAAGTCCCATACCTTGCGCAGCTCCCGCAGAACCAGGCGCACCAGTCCGATCACCCCCTCCCGGTCCAGCGCATGGATGGCCTGGTTGCCTATGGACTCCGGGGGAACCTTCTCCTGGAGGATATAAAATACGGGGCGGCCGCCGGAGGTGATCACCTCCGCTTACCCGTAAGCCGGCAGCTCCAACCCCACCTCCTCTTTAAGGAGGCGGTTGTATTCCAGGTAGATCCGGCGGTAGGAGTCTATCTCCTCCCGGTCCCTGAAGATGGGCATGCGCTTTACGGCCAGCCCCTTCAGCCCCTCCGCCTGGATCTCGAAGACAGTGCTTATCTCCCCGTATCCCGGTATGCGGGCCGGTATCCGACCCGCCTCCGGCCGCCTCGGGTCCAGCCCTTCCTCGAACTCCCTCAAGGCAGCCGCATCAACGTTCAGGTCCATCTCGCACCACCCTAGGCCGTTTCGCTGACCCGCCAATCGTATCTCCAATTCTGCCACAAACCACCCCGGACAAGCATTTCCGTCCCGGCAGGTAAGGAGGGTTGAAGACTACGACCGGGCGGCGTGGTCGACCGCAGCGAGCGTTTCAGCGAGCGAGACCACTACCACCGGCTTTCCGGAAAAGCACCCTACCGGCCTTTCGGAAGAATGGATCTATGGCCAACCAATCACAAGATGGCCCACCCATCAGGGGCCGGTGGTTGGTCGCAGCGAACGTTTCAGCGAGCGAGACCATTAACCCCGGCCCCCTTGGGTAACCCCGCCTTACTTCCCGGGGAACCCCTTCTCCACCAGCACGGTCCCGTCCCGCAAGTTCAGTATATGGACCTTCCCGTCCTCCAGCACCCCCACCGTGGGTATGCCCTCCCCCTTGGGCAGAGAGGGGCTTCCCGGGTTGCACACCAGGAGCGGGCCGTGTTCCCATATCCCGGGCACGTGGGTGTGCCCGCGCACCAGGAGGTCCATGCCGTACCTGGAGGCCATCTCCGCCAGCTCCTCCTCCCCCATGGCATCCCCGTGGGTGAGCATCACCTTTATCCCCTCCAGCCGGCAGACGACGTAAGGGGAGAGGATGGGGTCGCGGAGGGCCGCTTGGTCTACCTCCGAATCGCAGTTCCCGCGGGCGTGCAGGATGGGGACGGGACACTCGTTAAACTCCCTGGCCATCTCCCTGGGGTCGTACTCGGGGAGGACGGGGTTGAAGGCCCCGTGATACAGGTGGTCCCCCGCGTGGAGGATGAGCTCGCAGTCTCCCAGATGTTCCATGGCTTTCCTCCAGGCGACAGGATCGCCGTGAGTGTCGCTGACCAGGCCTATCCTCATCTCCCCTCCTTTCTCTCCCGATCCTTTACCCATGCGCCGTTGGCCGTGTCTGCCGCGCAGGCCGGGTTTACCGGTCCCCTCCCCCTCCCCAGGCGGAGCGAACGGGCAAGGGCGCGGGTGACGAAATCCTTGGCCCCGCGTACCGCCTCCAGGGGTTCCCTGCCCAGGGCCAGGTATGCGGCGACGGCCGCCGAAAAGACGCAACCCGTCCCATGGTCATCCGCGGTGTTCACCCTTGTAGTCCTGAGTTCATGGTAATCCTTTCCATTGAAGAAGACGTCCAGCGCCTCGTTCCCTCCCAGGTGGCCTCCCTTAACCACCACCGTGCGGGCTCCGCGGGAATGCAGGATGCGGGCCGCTTTCCTCATCTCCCCGGGACCCACGACATCAATGCCGGTGAGAAGGGAAGCCTCCGCCAGGTTGGGCGTGAAGACCAGGGACCGCGGAAGTAGCTTCTCGAGCAGAACCCCTATACCGGAATCCTCCAGCAGGGGGTGGCCGCTGGATGAGATCACCACGGGGTCGACTACCAGTTTTTCCCATCCCAGACTCTCCGCCAATCCGGCCACCGCGCGGACCACCTCCGCGGTGGCCAGCATCCCGGTCTTCACCGCCGCCGGCTCCAGGTCGGAGGCCACCGCCTCCACCTGGGAGACCACCACCTCCGCCGGGAGGTCGAAACGGGAGATCACCCCTGAGGTGTTCTGGGAGGTGACGCTGGTCAGAGCGCAGGTGCCGTGCACGCCCAGGGCGAAGAAGGTCTTTAGGTCGGCCTGGATACCCGCTCCCCCGCCGGAATCGGAGCCGGCGATGGTCAGCGCCACCGGCCGGATCGACCCGCGCCCTTCTCCCATCCCGCCCCGTCCGGCCACCTCATGCCTCCCGGAAATGTTCATAGCCCGTCTCCGGCGCTGCAAAAGGCCTGCCTTCCGCGTCCACCAGCACCACCCCTTCCCCCTCCGTCACCCGGCCGATGATCGTGGCCGGGAGCTTCTCCGCTAAAAGCGGCGCCAGCCGCTCGTCCACCGTGATGACCAGCTCGTAATCCTCCCCGCCGGCCAGGGCGGCCCGCAGGGGATCCATCCCCAGCTCCACGGCCAGCCGGCGGGCGTCCTCCGAGATGGGAATACTTTCCATATATATCTCCATCCCCACCCCGCTCTCCTCGCAGATGTGCCCCGCGTCACGCAGGAGGCCGTCGCTCACGTCGATGGCCGCCGTGGCCCCCAGGCGGAACGCCGCCAGCCCCTCCTCGAGGCGCGGCTCGGGATAGAGGTGGCGCCGGGCGCAGGGGTCATCCGTCCCTCCCCCCCGCATCAGCAACTGCAGTCCCAGCCAGGAATCTCCCAGGGTCCCGGTGATCAGCACCGCCTGTCCCGGGCGTGCCCCGCTCCGGGCCAAAAAACCTTCCCCCTCCAGGGTTCCCACCAGGGAAACGGACAGGAAAGTCCTCTCCGGGGAATGCACCACGTCCCCGCCCGCCACCCGGCAGGAAAAACGACGGGCGCAGTCCGAAAGCCCCCGGTACATCTCCTCCATCCGGGAGACCTCCTCCTCACCCCGCAAACCCAGGACCACCAGGGCATAGGAGGGTCCGCCTCCCCCCATGGCGGCCAGGTCGGAGAGGTTGACGGCCAGGGCCTTGAAGCCCAGGGAATACCAGGGGGTATAGGCGGGCATGAAATGGACCCCCTCCACCAGGGCATCGGCGGTATAGGCCCACAGGCGGCCGGCGCTGTCCCGGAATACCGCGGCGTCGTCGCCCGCCCCGCAGACCAGGTCCCCCTCCGCTCCTTCCAGCAAGCGGCGCAGGGCGTCGATCAGGCCGAACTCGCCGCTCTCCGAGACCTTCATTTTCCACCACCTTTGATATAACGCCGCATGCCAGGGAACTTGCGAGTCCCCGAAAGGTCTCCGGCAGGTCTTAGTTCCTTCACTGGCGCGCGGATACCGGCCGACCTTACCTGCCCCATCTCCCAAGAAATCCCGGCCGGATTCCTCGCTCCCGGTTCCTGCACCCGGTTCGCCCACGGTTACCGGCGACCGGCAATCCTTTCCGCCCCTCTTGCTCGAACCGAATACCGCTCCCGGTCACCGCACCTCATGCGCCCGCCCCGAAAAAGGCGCCTGGAAACACCTTCCATCTCCGCTCCCGCGGCGCTCACTCGCAGACCGGGACCTCCTCCTTTCCCAGGAACTGGGAGATGAAGCGCATGGCGCAGAAGTCCCCGCACATGGTGCAGGCTTTCTCCCCTTCCACCTGCCTCTCCCCGAAGAGGCGCCGGGCCTTGCTCCGGTCGAGGGCTAGGTCGAGCTGCTGGTCCCAGTCCAGCGCCTTGCGGGCCCGGCTCATGCGCAGGTCCCACTCCCTGGCCCCCGGAACGCCGCGGGCTATGTCCGCAGCGTGGCCGGCGATGCGGGTTACGATGACCCCTTCTTTGACATCCTCCGCAGTGGGAAGGCCGAGATGCTCGCGGGGCGTCACGTAGCACAGGAAATCGGCGCCCGCCATGGCCGCCAGGGCACCCCCGATGGCCGCGGCCACGTGGTCGTGTCCGGCCGCCACGTCGGTCACCAGGGGCCCGAGCACGTAGAAGGGGGCCCCGTGGGTCACCGCCTTGGCCAGCCGCACGTTGGCCTCCACCTGATGCAGGGGGATGTGTCCCGGACCCTCGACCATGCACTGCACCCCCGCCTCCCGGCAACGCTGCACCAGCTCTCCCAGCACTACCAGCTCCGCCACCTGGGCGGCGTCGGTGGCGTCCTCGATGCACCCCGGCCGCAGCCCGTCGCCAAGGGAAAGGGTGACCTCGTGGCGGCGGGCGATCTCCAGCAGGCGGTCGAAGTGCTCATACAAGGGATTCTCCTTCTCGTGATGGAGCATCCAGCCGGCCAGGAAGGCGCCGCCGCGGCTGACGATATCCGCCACCCGCGGGTTAGCCTTCAGGGTCTCCAGGACCCGCTGGGTGACCCCGCAGTGGACGGTAATGAAGTCTACCCCCGTAGCGCAGTGGTCCTCCACGGCCCGGAACATGTCCTCGGGAGTCATGGCCACTATGCTCCCACGTTCCTCCTGGGCCCGCACCGCCGCCTGGTAGATGGGCACCGAGCCCACCGGGACCGGGGAGGCGTTCACTATGGCCTCGCGCACGCGGTCCAGGGGTCCTCCCGTGGAGAGGTCCATGACCGCGTCCGTCCCCGCCTCCACCGCGGCGCGCAGCTTCTCCAGCTCCTCTTCCAGGCCCGCGTAATCGCTGGAGGTTCCCAGGTTGGCGTTGACCTTCACCCGCGACCCGCCACCGATGATGCAGGGTCGTTCCGGCGTGCGAGCCCGGTTGGAGGGAAATACCGCCGTGCCCCCGGTCACGGCCCGGATCACCTCCTCCAGGGGCAGCCCCTCCTCGCGGGCCGCCCTCTCCAGGGCGGGCGGGATATCTCCCCTTCGCAGTTCCTCGATCAAGGTCTTCTCGTCCATCGGCTTACTCTCCTTCCCCCCGAGGGGGTCCATCGCTGTAGGGCATCTTCCCGGACCGGTCGGACCTTCATCCGCGGCAAGCGTCCACGGCCCGGCGCAACCGCCTTACCGCCTCCTCCATGTCCCAGGCGGAGGCCACGGCGGAGATGACCGCGATGCCATCCGCCCCGGCCTCGAACACCCCTTCCAGGTTCTCCTCGTTTATGCCTCCGATGGCTACCAGGGGAAGGCCCACCGCCCGGCGTATGGCCCGCAGGCCCTCCAGGCCCAGGGGCTCCCCAGCGTCCGGCTTGCTGGGGGTGGGAAATACCGGCCCCACCCCCAGGTAATCGGCTCCCTCCCTCTCCGCGGCCAGGGCCTCCTCCACCGAGCCCGCCGAGACACCCAGAACGGCCCCCGCTCCCAGGATGTTCCGAGCCACGGAAGCCGGCAGGTCTTCCTGCCCCAGGTGGACGCCGTCGGCTCCCGCCGCCAGGGCCACGTCCACCCGGTCGTTGACCAGGAAGAGCGGGCCTCCGCCGCTCTCCCTTACCAGCTCCAGCGCCTCGAGGGCCAGCCGATAGAGCTCGCCACCCGCCGCTTCCTTGTCCCGCAGCTGCACGGCGTCCGCCCCGCCGGCGAGGGCGGCGCGCACCACGTCGATGTGATCCCTTCCCCTACCGGCGTCGGCGGCGGTTATGACGTAGAGGCCCAGTTCGAGCCCTCTTTCTTCCTTCAGTCCGGCTGCCATTCTCTACCAGGACCTCCCGACCATCCCACGTGCGCCGTAAGCGGTACCCGTCCGGACTGCCATCCTTCCCTCCCGCGAGGGCCGAGTAATCGTCCCCGCCTTCGTGGAGAGCGAACCACCCGTGTTTCAACCTTTCGAACCCAGGAGTTCGAGGGCCAGTTCCGCGGCCCTCCGGCCAGAAAGGAGCATGCCCCCGAACACGGCCCCCATGCGGTGGGAACCAAAGACGGCGTTGGCGGTCATCCCGGCCACGATGAGACCCGGGTGGACCTCCCGCGTGTTGCCCACCAGGGCCTCCTCACCCTTCGCCGCCCACATGGGCCTCTCGCCCATCACTCCCCCCGATTCCGTGGGAAGGCGAAGCCCGGGCACCTTGCGCAGCAGGGTTCGGCAGACCTCGGCGTCGTGGCCGGTGGCATCGATGACCAGCCTAGACCTCACGGCCATGGGATCTACGTGCAGCCCGGCTCTCTCCACGGCCATCCAGTTGAGGACCACCCCGCACACCCGGTCGTCCTCGCGGAGCACCAGGTCCTCCACCCCCATGCCCACCCAGATGCGGGCCCCGGCATGCAGGGCGGCGGCGGTGCAGCAGGAAACCGCCTCCACGGAGTCCGCCACGTAGAGCCCCGAATCCGCGGGCTTAAGCGCAACTCCCGCTTCCTCCAGTATGGGCGCGGCCTCCTCCTGAACCACGATGCGGGGAAAGAGCATTCCGCCTCCCCACATCCCTCCTCCCACGTAGAGGTTCCTCTCGAAGACGGCCGTCCTCAGCCCCGCCCGGGAGAGATAGCGGGCGGCGGTTATCCCCGCCGGCCCCGCTCCGGCGACGGCCACGTCCAGCTCCAAGTCGACCAGGAAATCCTCGCAGAAGGAGCGGGTGATCAGGGCAGTTATGGTGGTCTCCTCGATGGCCATGGCACCTCCTTCATCCTTCACGTCCGCCGACAATTCTTCAGTCCACCGACAATAATTCTCCTGCAATAATTCTCCTGCCGTGCGCCTCCTCGCATCGTGGCACCTTGAATCCGGGTCGTGCCTCTCCGCCTTGAGGCTCGCGCCTGCCACGCGTCCGCCGGCGCCCGCCCTCTTCACCTTCCCTTCGCTCCATGACGTCCGGTCGATATAAACCTCCGAATAATCGAAGCGCCGCCACCCGAAGGGGGTAAGCGGCGCGAATAGTATCTCCCATACCGTCCGGCCATGTTCCCTTCGCTGGCATTACCCAGATCAGGTTCCAAGGGTATGCTCTCAGCCCCCGCTCGGGAGCACCCCTACATGGCAACATTTTCAAGGTACCTCTCCGGGCCTTGAGGCCCGATGCGCTCGCCTGGCGAAAAGGCGCTCCGGTGCTTTCTTTCCGGTCACATCTTCATTTTGTGCCTTTCATCTTACCACCATAAGCTCCGTCATGCCATGATTGATAACACCGATGCCGGGAAGGGAGAATCCGTGGTCGCGGACTGCATACCCTGGCAAGGGTGCCTTACAGCTAGAGTTCGGAGTTCAGCCCCGGGATAAATTCCCGTTATGTCCTGGTGATAAGGAGAGCGATCCCGGGCGTCGTCTATAATAAATACCGAAAGGAGCGTGGGGACCATGACCGAGGAGAAGAGGGATAAGCGGATGGAGAAGTCCTCGAGCGACGAGGGCGCCAATTCCCTCGGGGAAGGAGCGGATACCACTTCATCTTCCGTATCGGGAAAGGCCGGCGGGAAAGAGGCCGGGGGGGCCGCGGGGCGGACCCGTGGTGGGGGCCGGAGCGGCCCGCAGGGGAAGGGCGTCGCGGCCGCAAGGGCGAAGCGGGAGAAGGTGGAGGATGCCACATCTCCTCCGGAGCAAGAAAAAGGGGTAAGCGCGGCACCAGGCGAAAGCGAGACGGCGCCCAGGGAGACGGAGATGACGGAGGGAAAAACGGCTTCCTCCCCGGGTGAAGCCGAAAAGAAGGAGATGGGCGAGGAGGAGTTCCGCCGCCTGGTGGAGGAAAGCCTGGAACGGGTCACCGTGGCAGAGGTAACCCTCACGGTGATGAATCAGTTTGCCAGCCTGGGTTACCTGAAGATGGGCCTTCCGGAGAGCGTGAACCTCAAGTACCGGGACCTTTCCCAGGCCCTGCTGGCCATAGACATGCTAGAGGCCATGATCAAGGGCGCGGAGGGCAAGATTCCGGAGGACAGCCTTAAACCCTTCCGCGGTACCCTAGCCAACCTCCAGCTGAACTACGTGCAGTTGAAGAAGCGCCTGGGTTGAGGGTGGACGCCGGGGCATGCGGACTGTCGCCTCCGCTTTCCGAGAGGCGTGAGACCTCCGAGAAATCACTCCCAGGAAACGGCATCCACGGCCTCGGGGGAGAGGTAAACTTTTTCCCTTTCCTGCCTCTCGCCGGCCAGGGTGCAGCTCACGTCCCTGAGCACCAGAAGCCCTGTTTCATCCACCTTTTCCAAGTTCCCACGGAAGTAATGTCCTCCCCTGGTCCACACCATGAGCTCGCCACCCTCGCGGGCGCTCAGCAAGGACATGAAAGCCTGCGTATCCTGCATGATTTCACCCACCCCCCTTCAAGCTCTCCAGGCGCCGGCGCGCCCTCTTATCGTGGGGCTTGTAGAAGAGGTAGTCCTCGAGATCCTGTGCTGCTTCCTCCGTCTTTCCCAGCTCCATCCAGGCCAGGGCCCTCTTGTAATAGGCCTGGGCGTAATCCGGGTAGAGCTCGATAGCCATGGAATAATCTTCCACGGCCGAAGCGTGGTCGCCGGCGGAAGCGCGCACGTCGCCGCGGGCCGTATAAGCGGCGGCGAAATCCGGCTTCAGGGCGATGGCCCGGCTCAAGGGCTCCATGGCTTCCTCGTGACGTCCCGCCTTTCCTAGGGCCACTCCCAGGTTATACCAGGCCACAACGAATTCCGGGTAAAGCTTCACCGCGCGCCGGTACATGGGAATGGATTCGCCGTACTCGCCCCTCGAATCATGCAGCTGGGCCCGGGAGTTGAGCTCGGTGGCCTCCTTGATGGCTTCTATGCGGCCCCCGGAAAGCGCGAATCCGCAGACGGGACACCTCTCCACCCCTACGGGGATCTCCTTGCTGCAGTTAAAGCAGCGCGTCGACTCGGACAAGTCCCTCCCCCGTAAAAAATGGTGCCCTTGGGGAGATTCGAACTCCCGCACGTGGCTCCGGAGGCCACTGCTCTATCCGCTGAGCTACAAGGGCACCGTCATCCTCGAACGCCACCAAAATATTATCAACCCCGGGGTTCCTTTTCAATCAGGCCGAACGGGGGCGGGTTCGAACCTCCACACGCCGTCCGTTTCCCGGCGTCTCACCCTTCCTCCCTCCTCCAGGATGAGCAGGTGGCCCAGGGCCTCCTTCAGGGCCAGGAAGTGGTCCACATCCGGAGGCTTGTCCCGCACCTGCGGAAAGAGGCTCAGGGCCACCTCCCACACCGTGCGCCCGCCCTCCAACACCGCCTCTTCCGTCTTTTCCAGCCTCTTGCGGTGGTGGAGGATGTTGAAATCTATCCTCCTCCTCACCTTCCCTATGGGTCGGCCGTGCCCTGGATAGGCCGTATCCACGGGCAGTTCCCTGAGGCGCTCGAGGGAAGCGATGAACTGGGGGAGGCCGGTGAGGCGGCCGCGCCGCGGCGGGCAGTAGAGCTCCGGGTTGGGCGTGATGGAGCGCATGAGGTGGTCGCCCGAGAAGAGGAGGCCCTCTTCGCGTTCGTAAAAGCAGAGGTGACCGGCGGTATGTCCCGGGGTATGCACCACCTCGAGGAGACGATCGCCCGCCGGAACCGTTTCCCCTCCCTTGAGCTTCAGTCCCAGGGGGCAGGGTTCAGAGAGCTCTATCCACCGGTGGGCGAGGGAGAAAATGGCATCCGAAAACTCCTTGGGGAAGCCGAGCGCGGCACTCAGGTCGGCATAGCAGCAATACTCGCGCCTTAGGCGGCTGCGGACCCTCTCGATGCGCGGCGCCTCCTCCCGGTGCGCCACCACTACCGCGCCGGTGGAGCGCCGTATCCTCTCCGCCAGACCGAAGTGATCGATGTGGGAATGGGTGAGGTAAAGGCGGGACAGCCGGCGGACCCCTGCGTATCTGAGGGCCCCCTCCACCACCTCCGCCAGCAGGGGGTGGAAGGGCCCCGCGTCGATGAGGGCCGGCTCCCTTCCCAGGAAGAGGTAGAGGTTCACGTTGCGGAGGACGTGGGGGATGGGTATGTCGATATGGATTATGTCGTCCCTTATGGGGTTCACCAGCCCAGCGTAATCGAAGTCCGAGGAGATCATCCCACCATGGCCGTGTCCAGGTAGGGTTCCCAGGTGGGGTGTATATCCCCCGCCAGGGCCAGGAACCAGATGTGATCGTGCGGCTCGAAGGGCTTGCGCAGCAGCTTCAGGCCCGCCTCGGCGGGCAGGCGGTTCATCTTGCGAGTGTTGCATTTCCGACAGGCGGCCACCACGTTTTCCCAGGTGTGCTCCCCACCCCGGCTGCGCGGCACCACGTGGTCGATGCTCTCCGCCCTTCCCCCGCAATACTGGCAGGTGTGGTTGTCTCGGGCGAAGACGGCGCGGCGGCTCAGGGCCACGGAACGGTAGGGCACGCGCACATAATGGGCCAGCCGGATAACCGTGGGAAAGGGCATGGTCAGCTTCTCCGAACGCAGGGTCCCCTCCCCCTCTTCGATGATCTCCGCCTTCTTCTTGAGGACCAGGACCACCGCCCTCCTGAGGTTCACCAGGTTAAGGGGCTGATAGGAAGCGTTCAGAACCAGTACCCGTGTCATGCCGTCCATCGCCGCCGCACACACCAAACCAAGCTCACCCGTTCGCCGTGTGCTACCAACCTCCTCCGCGCTTTCGTAAAATGATAACTTGCCCTTAATAATACCCTATGTCCCCGGCCTTGAACAGCTGGCGTCCTCATCAATCGCTTGGGCTTTAGCCAAGTCGTTTAAGCACGAAAACCGGTCACCAGGATATTCCAGCCACCGGGATGGTCGTGTGCCCCACCGGCGACCCTAACCTCTTCCTCCTCCCAGGGCGCCCACACTCTCCAGTATGCGCAGGGCGGCTATCTCCGCCAGCACGGAAAGGTCCTCGGTGGGCAGATAATTGGGAGCGGTGGCGTCAAAGAAGATCCGCGCCGAGGCGGGGAACTCCTCGTCAGCCTCGTTGAAGACCAGGAGCAGGGGAACCCGAGGTAGGACATCCCAGGCGGCGGAGATGTCCCCCGGGAGGTCCACCTGCCGGGCCGCGGTTGCAGCCCACGCCCTCAGGGCCTCCAGTCGGCCGGCCAGACCCAGGGACAGGGGCCTCTCCACCTCGGTCGCGAAGGCCGGTTCATGATAGCGGGCTCCCGGAAGGTCCCGGTAGGCTATCCACCGGCCGCACACCCGGGTCCCGTCGGCATGTACCAGGTAATGGAGGATGATGAGCGCCTCCCGGGCCCCGGCGGCGCTTCCGTCATCGCGGGAGACAGACCCCTCGGGGTAGGAGACAGTGTACCTCTCCCCGAAGAAGGGCACGACGAAAAGCCGCCGCGGGTAGGAATAGAAGGTGCCCGAGCGGGCGGCCATCCAGGAGGGGTCCAGCAGTCGGAACTTGCGCAGCGCAGCCTCGCGGGCTTCCTTCAACTCCTGCGGAGAATGTTCCAGGGCCATCTCCCATAACCTCCCCGTCCATCGCTTGCAGAGGAATATAGCATAGATCCTCCATCGCTCCCATGATGCGCGCCGGAGGACGTCTCCTTCCCGGGGTCATGCCGGGGACTCAAGAGATTACCTCATGCCCCAGGCGCGGTGGAGCTGGGGTATGACCCTGACTTCACGGAAATAGGCAGATGCGATGGCTTGTAGGCGGCCCGCCCGTGTCGGACTTATCCCCACTCTCCAGCCCCACCGATAATCCCTGCCGGACTCCTGCAGGCGCCTGCCGGCGCCGGTCTTTTTCTCCCCTCTCGGTGCCTGCCCGGTCCCTTCACGGGATCCGGTTTTCAACCGCCCTCCCTCTGCGAGTACACTTTTCGGCTGCAAAACCAGGGGTACGTCCCGGTTCACCTCGGCCGTTCCCCGGCAGAACTTCTCCAGTTCCTCTTCCGGGGTGTCCTCCTCCACCACTACCTTGAGGAAGACCTTGCGGCGGGAGGCCAGGCGCAGGAACTCCCTGTGGTCATCCAGAAAATCCTTCCCTTCCTGGGAATAGGGAAGCTTGAGGTCCATGGCTATCCAGTCCACCCAGGGGATTATCTTCTCCAGCTCGGCGGGAAGGGTCCCGTTGGTCTCCAAGTAGATGGCCATCCCCCCATCCCTCAGGAGCGGCAGCAGATCCGCAAGGCCCTCTACCTGCAGCAGGGGCTCACCGCCGGTTAGGCTCACCGAGTGCATGCCGTGACTCCAGAGGGAGGCGATCTTTCCCGCCAAGTCCTTGGCGGCCAGCGGGTTGGCAACAGTTTCCAGGAACTCCTCCCTGCCGTATACCCGGCAAGCCTTAGCTTCCCCCCTGGCTTCAGGCGTATCGCAATATGAACACCTCAGGTTGCATCCACCCAGACGGACGAAGACCTGGGATACGCCCACCAGCAATCCTTCGCCCTGGAAGGAGGGAAAGATTTCCACCACGTTCAAGGCATCCATAATCCATGTCCGCACATCCCCGGACCCGGGCCATCCCGGATACGCGTCACCGAACGTTATCGCCGGGCCGATGCCCCGCCCATGCCGGAGGACCGCCCCCATCGAAACGGGCCGCCCATCCCGCCCTCGTACCGAACCCCAAGCCCGCGGAACGGCCACCGGAAGAACGGCCAAAGACTCTCTTTTAACGGCCACGGCCGCAGACGATCCGTCGAATATTCACCGCCTTCACGTCTCTTTGCCGAGTGGGGTGTAGAGGGCGGACAGGGGCCTGCAAAGAGCTCCGGGCCCTGGTTCCAGTCGCAGGATGATTTCTGCATCACCGTCCACGGCGCAGACCAAGGATGTCTTAAACGCGCCATTTCCCCGTTTTCCGGGCAACTCCCTCTTGGTGACCAGGCGCTGGGCATGAATCCTCTCCCCATCCTTGGAGAGGCAAACCAGGGAAAGCAACCGTTCATCGACAGGTCTTACGCGGCCCACTCCCGGCATGTCCAGCTCCACGCTCAGGCAGTAAATTCCCCGGGGAAGCAGGTGGGTTAAACTTTCCCACCTTCCGCCGTGGTGGACGAAATCGCCTTCTTCCAGACGCAGGGGCTTCACCCCCTCCCCGCCGGGCTCCACCTTTTCAAATAAGTAGCAGCACCATTTCCCCTCCCTGGCCAAAACGAGCCTCCGGTTGATCTCCCTTTCCAGGTCCCCCCTCCTCTGGAATCCATAGCGGGTAAAAAGGGACGTCCACCAATCGTAGCTGGCGATGAGCATATGTCCGTGCTGGGGCAAGCCCTGGGAATCAACGATGAGGTGTTTCATCTCCGCGAGATCGATGAGATGATCCCGATAACGAGGTATCTTCCGGGGATTTATTTTCTCCTCCAGCCACCCGTCCATCCCGTACGGATTGGGTCCGAAGGAAGGGATGGTCGCCAGGACAAAGCGAGAGGTGAAAAAATACAGCTTGCGAATCACCTCCTCTATGTCGGTTAAGGGGATGTGCTCCAGAAGTTCCATGGCCAAGACCAGTTCGAAGGAACCTGCGGGGAAATCCGCTTCCTGGATGCTGCAGACCTTCAACCAAGGCCTGACTTCATCGGGAGCCGTACTTATAGCGTACTCGCTCAGGTCGATACCCCAGGCGTCAATTCCTTCCAGGCGCAGTGCCTTAACCTGGAATCCCTTGGCACAGCCAATATCCAGCGCGCTTTTCACCTCCAGCAGTTCCTTGGCCAGGAGGGCCAACCTCCCGAAATCCTCTACCTCCGGGTAGCCTCCGATGCACCCGCTTTCCTTCCCGGACTTGTCGCGGGCGTCGAAATAATCGGCCCCGTAGAAATTTTGGTTCTGGATCTGGGATTGCGCCCATCGGTAGGCTGTGTCCCGGGGCAACAGGCAGAGCAGGATTTTTCTATAGAGGGCATGGAGGGCCACTCTTACCCCTCGCCGGGGAAGGGAATGTCTAACCTTCTGCGCGATTCTCCAAACGACGGTGCCGCCGAAAACCCTTTTGGCCCAGGCCTTGATGACTCCCCTCAACCACACCCTGCTTCTGGAGATATCCATTCTTGTTCACCTCCGGCGACTCCTTTTCCCGCCGGGTCGATCCCTTCCCGGAGATCCCTGGGCAGAAGTGCCGTCTTTAACCGGCCATACTTTCCATCCGCCTGGTGCCATTCCGGTCAAGCACGCTCTTCCCGCGCCATGTCCGAGTTTTACGCGCCAGTTCTTTGAAACAAGGTCGCATGGGCGGCGAGCCGAAACAGGTCAGCTCACGCCGCGGACCTTGCAGCGGGCCGACTCCATGCCCTTCATCTCGTTGATGAAGCCCTGCATCACCTTGAGGATAAAGTCATCCACCGGGATCTCCAGGTCCTCCAGCCCCAGGGTGGGCACGGGGGTGTTGCGGCTGGAGACGTTGATGCCGACATGGATGAGGTTGGAAACCGGGCTGGCGGTGGCCACGGAGACGGTGAGCTTGCGGTTCTCCTCCTGGCCTTCCTCCACCTCGACCTCGATGTAGAGATCGTCCCCGCGCCTGCTTATAAAGAGCTCGGGCTTGAGCTCCTCGATGACGTCCTTGATGACGCACAGGAAGAGCCTCTGCAGGGCCAGGGTGCGAGGAAGGTCGGAATCGAAGAGTTCCACTATGAAGTGGACCATGTCCTCACTGTAGATCTCCGCCCCCTTCTTGCGGTCCTCCACGTCCACCAGGTTCTCCGCCTGTACCCGGCAGGGACCGCGAAAGGCAACTACCGAGTCGCCCTGTACGTCGTGCTCGGTGAAGGCGTAAAGGGAGCGCAGCTGCGTACCGTCGTAGGTGATGCTCCTCCCCTTGATGTACTTGCCCTTCATGTATCACCCCTGCCGAACCCACCCCTGCGAATCATCCCGGTGAAAAGAGGCCCTTCAACCTATGCTCCTCGCCCAGCGCCTCCGCCGCCGCCCGGAAACGCAGGCAGGATTCACATTTTCCGCACCACAGGTCGCCCCCATTATAGCACGGCCAGGTAAGCTCCAGGGGCAGCCCGAGCTGCAGGGCAGCGCGCATGATCTCCCGCTTGTCCCAGTGCAGGGTGAAACTCCTAAGGCGCACCCGCCCCCGGGTGGAATATCCGAGGGCACGGTTCATCTCCCGCACGAAGCCGGGGGAATTGTCGGGAAAGGCCGCGCCCTCCTCGGCGTTCAGCCCCATGACCAGGTAAGGTATCCCCAGGGCCTCGGCCAGGCAGGCTCCCATGTGTACCAGCAGACCGTTGCGGTTGGGCACCCATACCGCCCGCGCCGCCTCCCTCCTCCAGCCGGGGTCCTCCAGCTCCCGTCTCCCCGGTCGGGGAAGCTCCTTTTCCAGATTGGTTAGCGCATCCTTGGAGAACTTCGCCACCCAGCTGGCCCGAAGTATCTCGTGTTTCACTCCGTGTATCCTACATAGGGCGGCGGACTTCTCCTCCTCCCTCCGGGCCGCCCTCTGGCCGTAATCCACGGTGAGTGCCAGGGCCACGCCGCCCCTTCTCAGGGCCAGGAGGAAGTTGACCGCCGAATCCAGGCCTCCGGAGAGGAGGACCAGGTTTTCCTTTTTCTTCCTCCTCATTTCTTTCCCCATGCCCTTCCCGTGACCGAGATTCCCGCCCTGCGGGATTCTGCCCTCCGATCGCCTATCTTCGGGCCGGAAGACCACACCCCTTGTTATCCTGGCCGCTCCCGATCTCCTTCGCGGTAGACCACGCGGGTGTCCGGCGATTCGGATACCGCCACCCAGGAGACGCGGATATCCTTTCCCAGTCCCCTTACTCGCTCGGAGAATCTCCGGTGGATGTGCCAGGCCAGGTTCTCGGAGGTGGGGACGACGCGCGTGAAGGGCTCCACCTCGTTCAGGCAGCGGTGGTCGAATGGGGCCACGATCTCGCCGAGGATGCGCTTGAGAACCAGGAAGTCCACCACCATCCCTCCCTCCCCCGGCTCGCCCCCGGCGACCGCCGCTTCCACCCTCCAGCGGTGTCCGTGCAGCCTGGAGCAGGGCCCGGGATATCCGGGAAGGCGGTGGGCGGCGTCGAAATGGGTTCCCACTACGATCTCGTAATCGGCGGCCAACTCAAACCTCCTCCAAGAGCAGGCGGCAGCATCCCACGGCAGCGACGAAGTCGGGGGGCTCGGGGACCACGGGTTCCACACCCAGTCGGTCGGCCAGCATCGCTCTCAGGGCCCGGTTGCGGGCCACGCCCCCGGTGAGGACCAGGGTTCTCCTGGGGAAACGGGCCAGGAGGGGAAGGAGGCGGCCGAGGATGGCCCGGTTAACCCCCGCGGCCAGCCTCTCCACCGGCCATCCCTCGCCCAGCAGGCCCACCAGCTCCGTCTCCCCGTACACGGCGCAGGTGGAGGAAAGCTCCACCGGGTCCTCCCGGTATCTTCCCAGTTCCTCCCAGTCCATCCCCAGCACCCTGGACATGTTCTCCAGGAACTTCCCCGCCGAGGCCGCGCAGCGGTCGTTGGCCTCGAAATCGGCCAACCTTCCATCCCTCACCAGCAGGGCCTTGGAATCCTGGCCCCCCACGTCGAGGATGACAGCTTCCCTTATGCCGGTCATGGCCGCCACCCCGGCGGCAATGGCCTCCAGCTCCGGGAACATCACCGCTCCTCCTCCCAAGCGGGCCCTGCCGTAGCCGGTGGCACCCACGCGCACTTCCTCCCCCAGGCCGAAATCCTTCTTCCGAAGCGCTCCGCCGTCCTTCCCGGCCTCGATGTGCTTCCGGTAGAACTCGGCGGTGTCGAAAGGGCCAAGGAAGCGTCTATCCCCGTCCACCTCAACGGCTATCTTGACGAAGCGGCTTCCCAGGTCCACCCCGCACCGCGCGTCCACTGGTATACCTACCTCCTCTTCAACCTCCGGGCGGCACCCCGGGTGCGCTGTCCCAACTTTATGTTACCCCACGCCCGCCCGAAAACCGCGGAAACGGGACGCCGCTGCGGGGACACGGCCGGGAACTTACCCGTGCTTCTCGCGCCGGAGCATGGAGACGAAGTTCTCTAGGCGCATCCTGGTCCTGGCGTCCAGGCGGGAGGAGCGGTCCAGCTCCAAGGTGAGCATGGGGAGGGACAGGGAACGGCGGAGGATAATGTCCTCCACCTGGCGGAAGCAAAAACTCTGCACATAGTGGATGAGACCGTCCAGCCGCCTGCGGCGCGCCTCCCTCCGGATATCCCTTAAACGGTAAAATATGGAATAAGGGTAACTGTAGCGGCGGTACTTCTCCACCAGGTCCGCGGTGCGGAAGGGCAGGCTGAACTGGCGCTGGACCTCGTTGTACACCACCCTGGCCCCCAGGGTCTCCAGGTAATCGTAGAGCTCGGGGGCCATGGGGGGAACGCCCAAGTAACCCAGGCGCACCATGTCCCCGGCACGGGGAAAGCCGGGGTCCCTTTCCCTCTCCCCGACGCGGGCCAGCAAGTCCTCGAGCTTCCGGCCGTAGGCATCGGGATCCCCCTCCATGTCGCTGCAGCCGACCAGGACAAGGTGGTTCTCCAGTCCGGTCACCAGCCCCTCCTTCCAGGTCAGCTCGTCCAGGCGGTGCGCCCGCCGCCGCACCCGGTCCAGGCGCCTCAAGGTATCCTCCACCTCGTGCCAGTCCACGGCCAGGCGGCGCATGAAGGCCTCCACCTGGGCCCGCAGCAGGACGTAATCCCTCTCATAGGGATAGGCGAAGGGGATGACCTCCATCCCCTCCGACTGCAGGGTCTCCATGAGGCCGTGGGTGTTGGAACAGTCCCCCTGGGTCACCGCCACCACGGCACCCAGGTCATCCATCTCCCTTGCCGCGCCGTAGATGCCCTTCACCCAGGCGCAGAAGGAACGGGGGAAACCGGCCAGTTCCGCCTCCTCGATGAGCCGTTCCCTCTCCGGGTGGGAGACGAAGACGTTGTTCAGGTCCACCGGGATATGTCCGGCGGCGTAGATGACCTCTACGGGCACGGTGGTGGTGATGCCGATCTTCATCTCCAGTTCATGATAGCATCCCCGTCCCTTTCCGGGACGCCGCGCCTTTCGGGCTTACGGTCGCCGAGGGGCGGGGATACGTGAAAAGGTAGGGCGGCCCCTGGAAGATGCCCGAACGAAACCTCTTCGCTCGCCCCGGCCCGGGATAACAGGAATATGTCGTGAACTTAACGGGCAAGGCTCACCTCTTCCCATATGATCCCGGGGTAAGACCCAGGCCCGGAAAGCGAAGGGGGCGCCGGGAAGCGCCCCCTTGTTCTCTTCCGACCTCGTGGCAGTGCCGATCGGCGTCGATATTAACCCCAGGGGTAAGTGTCGGTGACGCCCATCAGGTTGGCGCTGATGACCACCCTCTGGATCTGGTTGGTGCCCTCGTAGATCTGCATGATCTTGGCGTCGCGCATGAGCTTCTCCACCAGGTACTCCTTCATGTATCCGTACCCGCCGTGGATCTGCACCGCGTCGGTGGTCACCCGCATGGCCATGTCCCCGCAGAAGGCCTTGGCGTAGGAGGACTCCAGGGAGCACGGCAGTCCTTTGGAGGCCTTCCAGGCGGCCAGCAGGTAGAGCCGGCGTCCCGCCTCGATCTGCATGGCCATGTCCGCCAGCATGAAGCTGATGGCCTGCTGGGCGATGATGGGGCGGCCGAACTGTACCCTCTCCTTGGCGTACTTGAGGGCCTCCTCGAAGGCGGCGCGGGCGATGCCCACCGCCCCCGCGGCCACGCTGGCGCGGGTCATGTCCAGGGTGACCATCACGTTGTAGAAGCCCTGGCCCATAGGCACGAAGAGGTTCTCCTTGGGGACCCTGACGTTGTCGAAGATAACCTCCGTGGTGTTGGAGGCCCGGATCCCCATTTTGTCCTCCTTCTTCCCGATGGAGACCCCCTCGTACTCCCGCTCCACGATGATGGCCGCGATGCCGCCGTACTTCTTCTCCTTGTCGAAGGTGCAGAAGACGCTGTAGAAGTCGGCTATCCCCCCGTTGGTGATGAAGCACTTCTGCCCGTTCACCACGTAGTAGTCACCCTCCTCGCGGATGGTGGTGGAGATGGAGGCGGCGTCGGAACCCGCCCCCGGCTCGGTCAGGCAGAAGGCGGCGAACTTGGGGTTCTCGGGGTCGGTCAGCCGGGGGAAGTACTTCTTCTTCTGCTCCTCGTTGGCGGCGATGAGCATGGGGGTGGTGGCCAGGCTATTGGCCCCCAGGGTGGTGGCGATTCCAGCGCAACCCCAGAAGAGCTCCTCGCTGACCATGGCCGCGGTGACCTGGTCCAGGCCGCCGCCGCCGTATTCCTCGGGGATGGCCATGGCCGTTAGTCCCGCGGCCGCCGCCTTCTTGATCAGCTCATCGGGGATCTTGCCCTCCTTGTCGCACTCGAGAGCGATGGGGCGCATCTCGTTGAGGGCGAAGTCGTGGGCCATTTTCACTGCTGCCTTCTGTTCTTCGGTGGGTTCGAAATCGATCATCCAACTACCTCCTTGACTCTTCGAACTCCTCGGCGTACGTTACCGCTTCCTATCCTGCCGGCCCGGCGGCCCGGGCCTTCTTATATGGTTAAAGCATGCGAGCCTACCTGCCCACGAACTTGGCCTTCCCCGGCCCCTCGGCCAGGAAGGTTCGCATGCCTATCTTCTGGTCCTCGGAGGCGAAGCACAGGGCGATGCCCTGGGCCTCGATGATCAGCCCCTCCTCTATGGAGCACTCTATGCCCTTGTTGATGGCCCGCTTGGCCATGGCCAGGGCCACCGCCGGGCCGGCGGCGTACTTGGCGGCCACCTTCTGGGCGTACTCGATGACCGATTCGTCCCCGGTGACCACCTTCTGGACCAGCCCCATCTCCAGGCACTCCTGGGCGCTGTAGAAACGGCCGCTGTAGATCATCTCCTTGGCCTTCGCCGGACCTATGAGGCGGGGGAGCCTCTGGGTCCCGCCCGCCCCGGGAATGATCCCCAGGAGAATCTCCGGCTGCCCTATCTTGGCGTTCTCATGGGCGAAGCGGAAATCGCAGGTGATGGCCAACTCACACCCCCCGCCCAGGGCGAAGCCGTTGATGGCGGCGATAACCGGTTTGGGAATATTTTCCACCTTGGTGAAGCTCTCCTGGGCGATGCCTATGAACCTGGCGATGTCCACTGCCCCCTGTTCCACCATCTCCTTGATGTCCGCCCCGGCGGCGAAGTTCTTCTCCCCGCCGGTGATGACCACCGCCCGCACCTGGTCATCCAGGGTGAGCTCCTCCGCGCATTTCCCGATCTGCAGGAAAAGGTCCGCGTTCAAGGGATTGAGCGGAGGACGGTTCAGGGTCACCGTAGCCACGCCGTCCTTAACCTCCACGATGAGCAGGTCGTAGTCGTAGGGCATTTTTCACCTCTCTTTCCTGTCGCGAGGAGACCTAGCGAACGGACAGAAGTTCGGTTCTCACCTCCTCCTGTGATCCCGGGCTCTCCCGGTGTCTGCGTCCCGGGGTGAGAATCCCATTCCTTGGAGTATCAGGTCTGGGGAAAGGCCCATTGCGACCCTTCACGCGGTTCCAACCCAAAACAGATTAACACCAACCTACTGCTCCGTCAATAAACGCCGCTTCGACGGGCACCGAGGGTCGTACCCTTCCCGCACACCGGGAGGAACCCTTGAATCGCCTGCTCGCTGGCTCAATACGCCATTTATTTCGTGGAGTGTAGAAATCTACCCGCTTCTTCTCGTGTGGTTCCGCGCGTTCACGCTGACTCGCCGGTAGAGCATACAAGTTAGATTTCCTTGTATGGATAATGCATCATTTCACCGAGGTGGAGCGGTCTCGGCCCTCATTTCGCACCCCACTTCCAGGCCTACCGGAAAGCTCGTCCTAACCCTTGTTCCCATGCGCCATGGCTAATATAATTGCGCTTTGGGTGAGGATGAGAGCCGCATCGAAAGCAACGGTTCACCCGGGGAGAAAAGAACGGTGAAATTAGAGGCCACCTCCGTCTGGTTCGGGATACTGGTCCTCTTCGGAGGTTTGGGCCTTTTCCTTTTCGGCATGTTCCTCATGAGCGAGGGGCTGCAGCTGGCGGCGGGTGACCGCCTGCGCCGCATGCTGGAGAGCCTGACCCGCAACCGCTTCCGCGGCGTGCTGGTGGGCACTGGGGTCACCGCCCTCATCCAGAGCTCCTCGGCCACCACGGTCATGCTGGTGGGCCTGGTCAACGCCGGGCTCATGAAGTTCTCCCAGTCGGTGGCGGTCATCTTCGGGGCCAACATCGGGACCACCATCACCGGCCAGATCGTGGCCTTCAACGTGAAGACCCTTTCCTTCCCCTGCATCGGGCTGGGCTTCGTCCTTTATCTCCTGGCCCGCAGGAAGGTCTGGAAGTACACCGGTCAGATCCTCCTGGGATTCGGCATACTTTTCCTGGGGATCGAGCTCATGAAGGGGGGCCTGGCCCCCCTGAGCAACTCGGGGACCTTCGAGAACTGGTTGACCAAGTACGGCGCCAATTGGTTCCTGGGTCTCCTCCTGGGCATTGTAATCACCAGCCTGGTGCAGAGCTCCTCGGCCACCACCGGGATGGTCATCGCCATGGGAGCCGCCGGGGTTCTCTCGGTCAACGGAGCCGACCCCCTGCGCATCGCCATTCCCATCATCCTGGGATGCAACATAGGCACCTGCATCACCGCCCTCATCGCCAGCCTGGGAGCCAGCCTTCCCGCCAAGCGGGTGGCCATCGCCCACTACCTGTTCAACATCTCGGGAACTCTACTTTTTTTGCCCTTCCTGGCCTGGCTGCCCAAGCTGACCCTGCGCATCTCCGAGCTCTTCGGTGCCGGCCCGGACAACATCGCCCGCCAGGTAGCCTGGTTCCACACCTTTTTCAATCTGACCATGACCCTTCTTTGGCTACCCTTCATCAACCAGTTCATATGGTTGGTGAAAAAGATCAAGCGGGGCGAGGAACCCGTTGTGGAGCGCGACCCGCTCTTCCTGGACCCTCGCATCTTTCACAACCCGGCCCTGGCCCTGGAGATGGCGCGCAAGGAGATCACCCGCATGGGGCGCATCACCCTGGACATGCTGCGCACCTCGGTGGGCTACCTCAAGAAGATGGACCGGGGAGGCAAGAAGCATCTCTTGGAGATGGAATCCATCGTGGACGGGCTGGCCCATTCCATCATCGAGTACCTTTCCAAGCTCTCCCAAGAACCCTTGGCCGGCGACCAGTCCGAGCGCCTGGTGGGCTACATGCACGCGGTCAACGACATCGAGCGCATCGGCGACCACGCGGAGAATATCATGTACCTGGCCATCAACAAGTCCGAGGACGGCCTCTCTTTCACTGAAACGGCCAAGCAGGAACTGGAAGAGATATCCAGCACGGTCTTCGACATGTACGAGGGTATCATCGACGCCTTCGAGAAGGAAAACCAGGACGAGGCCCGGCATTACCAGTCCTTCGAGCACCTGGTGGACGAGATGGCCAGCCGCTTCCGGCGCAACCACCTGTCTCGCCTCAACCGCGGCGAGTGCGACGGGTCCGCGGGGGTGGTCTTCCTGGACACCCTCAGTAACCTGGAGCGCGTGGGCGACCTGGCCAACAACGTGGGCCACGTGACCACCGGCGCCCTAGAAAAACTGTGAACCCCGAAGGACCCAAGGCCGCTGGATATGCCGACCACAGGTCAGCAACGGAGGTGGTCGGAAAAGGCATAGGGCCTTTAACCCGGAAGGTGAAGTGAGCGGACGTGGGCGTTGACGCAGGGGAGGAAAAGCCGGTACTGGTCATCAGCAGATGCCTGGGATTCGAGGCCTGCCGCTGGAACGGGGAGATCATCCGGGACGACTTCGTGGAGTTGCTCGCCCGCCGCGTGAAATGCCTGACCGTATGCCCCGAGGTGGAGATAGGCCTCGGGGTTCCCCGTGACCCCATCCACGTGGAATGCAGGAAGGGAGAGCTGCGGCTGGTGCAACCGTCCACCGGGCGGGACGTCACCGGGGAGATGAAGGACTTCTGTCGCGGCTTCCTCGATTCCTTGGGGGAGGTGGACGGCTTCCTGCTCAAGGCGCGCTCGCCTTCCTGCGGGTTACGGGACGTGAAGATATTTCCCTACGGAAAGAGTGACGTCGGTGCCATGGACAAAGGTCCCGGTTTCTTCGGGGGAGAGGTCATCCGGAGGTTCCCCCTGCACCCGGCGGAAAGCGAGGGCAGGCTCAAGAACTTCCGGCTTCGGGAACACTTCCTGGTGCGCATCTTCACCCTGGCCCGGTTCCGAGAGGCTGCGTGCAAGGGGACCGTGGGGTCCCTGGTGGATTTCCACTCCCGACACAAGTTCCTCCTCATGTCCTACAACCAGAGGGCGCTCAAGGAACTGGGGCGACTGGTGGCCAACCCCGACCGGCATCGCACGGAAGAACTCTTCGAGTCTTACCGGGAGGGACTGCTGCGGGCCCTGGCCAGGCCGCCCCGATATACCAGCAACGTTAACGTACTCATGCATGCCCTGGGATACTTTTCCAACCATCTCACCAAAGGTGAAAAGGCCCATTTACTGGACGCCTTGAGGCGCTACGCGGAAAAGAGGATTCCCCTGAGCGTGCCAGTGAAGATCGTCAATTCCTGGATACGCCGCTTCGACGAAAAATACCTGGCCGGGCAGGCCTACTTCCGACCCTACCCGGAGGAGCTAGCCATGATCGGCGATTCCGGGAAGGAGGGGGACCTGTGAGTGGAGCAGTCCGCCCCGGGGAGTGCCGCGGGGGTGGCGAGAGCACAGGGTGGAGATGGGAAACCGGGGAGGGTTCCCCCTGCATCCCGGTGATCACGAGCGTCATGCGTGTACGAAGGGGAAGAAGTGGGTTTCATTTCCCAAAGCCTGGCTCCTTGGCCGAGGAACGGGGGATAACGGCCAGCGTGTAAAGAAGGAAAGAGTTACCTGATATGATCCAGCCCGAAAGGTTGAAGGTTCTCAAGGGCGGGGGCTTCGTCCCGGGGCGCTACGTGCTCTACTGGATGCAGGCCTCCCAGCGTGTGGTCTACAACCACGCCCTGGAGTTCGCCGTGGAGCGGGCCAACGAACTGAACCTACCCCTGGTGGTCTTTTTCGGAATCGCCGTACGCTTCCCCGGAGCGAATCGGCGCCATTACCTGTTCATGCTGGAGGGGCTGCGGGAAACGGGCGAGATGCTCGCCGAGCGGGGCGCGCAGTTCGTGGTCCGGGAGGTCTCCCCGGAAAAGGGAGCCCTGGAACTGGCCCGCGACGCCTCCCTCCTGGTGGTGGACAGGGGATACTTGCGCCACCAGCGGGCCTGGAGGGAATGGGTGTCCCATCGCTCCCCCTGCCCGGTGATCCAGGTGGAGAGCGACGTGGTGGTGCCCGTGGAAACGGCTTCCCGCAAGGAGGAATACGCGGCGGCCACCTTCCGACCCAAGTTGGGACGCCACCTCCCCCGTTTCCTGAGTCCCCTCTCCATGCGCGATCTAAAAAGGCCTGACCCGGACCTGGACCTGGAAGGGTTGAACCTCTCCGATCCCGCCCGACTGTCCAAGGAGATCCGTACGGCGAAGGCTCCCGATTCCCTGCTGATACCTCCCGGCGGGACCTCGGAGGCCCTGGCGCGGCTGCGCTCCTTCGTCCGGGAGAAACTTGACCGATACCACCTTCTTTCCAAACATCCGGAACTGGACTATACCTCGGGACTCAGCCCCTACCTCCACTTCGGGCAGGTGTCCCCTCTTCAGGTCGCCCTGGAGGTCAAGAAGGCAGGGGGGCCGGGAGCCGAGGCCTTCCTGGAACAGCTCATCGTGAGGCGGGAACTGGGCGTGAACCTCGTCCATTACCGCCCCGCCTACGACTCCCTGGAAGCCCTGCCCGCCTGGGCTCGGCGGACCCTCCAAGAGCATGCGGGCGACCGGCGGGAATACCTGTACTCCCTCGAGGAGCTTGAGGGGGCGCATACCCACGATCCTTTCTGGAATGCCGCCCAGAAGGAGATGCTGGCCACGGGCCGGATGCACAATTACATGCGCATGTACTGGGGAAAGAAGATCATCGAATGGTCAGCAAGCCCGGAGGAAGCGCTGAAGAGGATCCTTTACCTCAACGACCGGTATGAGCTGGACGGGAGGGATCCCAACGGCTATGCCGGCGCGCTGTGGTGTTTCGGCAAGCACGACCGTCCCTTCGCCGAAAGGAAGGTCTTCGGCAAGGTACGCTGGATGAGCTCGGAGGGTCTGCGCCGTAAGTTCGACATCGATGCCTACGTTCGGAAAGCGAATAGCCTATCCGGTGACAAAACGTGATCCGCATCCGGAGCTTTGGCTTTTTATCCCGATTCCCGCCGCATGAATGTTTTCCGGCGCTTGAAGATGCTCATGGCTGGAACCCCAGCGCTTCTCTACCGGGACTAAAGGCCTTTCACGGGTAGAAATATAGTTGAATACCCCCTGGGGTATCAAAATTCAAGACCTGACCCTTAATATCCCCTCGGCATGACGAAGTACATGGCACGTTCCGCTACCACCGGTTGGTCGGCGTGGACGTTCATGGAGAAGGAGGTCCTGTCCATCCCCGGCAGGTCGTCCACGTGCACGGTCACCCGGCGGTGCGGCTGCACCAGGTAACCGGCACCGAAGGTGGAGCCGTCCTCGCGCAGGAAGACCACGTTCACGAAGGCGGGCGAGGAACCGGGGTTGGAGAGCAGGAGATAGGTGTCGAAAGCGCCGTCGGTGTATCCCTCGGCGAAATACCAGTTATTGGAAGCTTCCCTGGAGCCCATGGCGGCATGTCCGCCCCAGTGGCTGTCCAGGTTGTAGTACACGGCCCTTTCGGCGACGATGGGGTGGTCGGAATGCACGGCCATGGCCACGTCCTGCCCGGAAAGACCCCCCTGGGAGCCCACGTCAACGGTAACCCGGCTTCCCGCCCTCAACAGGTAATCATAACGGAGGTTACCATCCGGAAGCAGGTACTCCACGTGGACAATGGTATCCTGCCCCGTAGGGTTTCCAAGGAGCAGGAAAGTGGAGAAGAAGTTCCTGGTGCATCCCTCCGCGAAATACCAGTCCCTGGAAAGCTCCGGAGCGCCCACCGAGGCATGGCCTCCCCCTATGTATCCAAGGTTGAAATACATGGCCCGTTCGGCCACGATGGGCAAGTCGGACTCCACTCGCATGCAAAAGGACGCCGAGGCTACCGCGGGTAGGGAATCCACGGAGACGGTATGGCGTGAGCGAGGAGGCAGGAGGAAGTCGTACCGCGCGTTCCCTCCCCCCTCCAGGTAGAAGAATACCCGGGCCGTGGTCGGCTCGCTTCCGGGATTGGAAAGGAGAAGGAAGGTGTCGAAGGAGTTGGCGGTGAATCCCTCGGCGAAGTACCATTCCTTGAAAGGAGCCGTCGCCCCCACGGTCACCGTGCCGTCGTCGCGGTTGCCCATGGTGAAGTACATAGCGCGCTCGGCCACCACCAGTCCCGTGGCCTCCACGCGGATGGCAAAGGATGCGGCCTCCAGGCCGGGAAGCTGGTCCACGGGAACGGTAAGCCGGGAATGGGGCGGAAGGTACCTGTTCTCCGTAACCGTGATCCCGTCATCGCGGTAAAAATCAACCCGGGCCGCGAACCCCCCGTCTCCGGGGTTGGAAAGCAAGAGGAAGGTGTCGAAGCCGAAATCCGTGCATCCCTCGGCGAAATACCATTCCTTGGAGGGAGCCTCGGCCCCCTGCGTGTCATGGCATCCCGACACCACCCTCCGGGCCAGCGAGGCGTAGGTGATGGTAAGGGGAGTGCCGTCGGGTGCCCAGTAGTAGGGCCAGTAGGCCTCCAGGGGATGCAGGCGGATGCAACCGTGGGAGGCCGGCGCGCCCAGCCCGGCCTCGTAGCGGCTCGATCCGCGGGGCCAGGAATGCATGCCGTGGCTGGAGGTGAAGGACATCCAGTAGTCGCACACCGCGCCCCCCAGGCCACCGTGCACGCGGTAATGGGCCAGGATACGGAAACTGCCCATGGGGGTGGCGTTGTTAAGCCCGGTGGAACAGCGCATGACGTTGACCAGCTGGTCCCCCTCGTAGAAGTAGATGCGCTGGTCGCTCAAGGAACAGACCATGCGCTTGGGACCCCCCGCCGCAGCCACCTCCGGCTCCAGGGATGCCGGAACCCGCGGCGAGAGCGGTCCCTGGCGCAGGCTCTCGTCCACCGCGGCCACGGCGTAGAAATAACTCCTCCCGGGCACCGCGGTGTCATCCAGGAACACCGGGTAATCCCGCATGGAATCCGCGGCCCGGCCGCCCACCGGCACCAGTTCCCCGTCGGCCGATTCCGAACGGTAGACCAAGTACCCGAAAGCCCCCGCCACCGGCCGCCAAGTGAGGGCGATGCGTTTTCCCACGTCCTCCGGACGATGGAGAACGGCGATACCCTCGGGCGGGGAGAGGGTCCCCCCTTCCGCGAGTTCCACCGGTGGAGGCTCCGCCGCGGCTTGCAGGGTGAAGAGGACCAGGAAGCAGGCCAAAAGCATGGCCACCAGGGCCCTTTTTCTGGTGATCACCTTCCTGGATACATCTTTCATCTTCCCTATCCGCTCCGGAACCGAATCTCCGGCTTGCGCCTCCGTGGTCGTCTTCCCGGAAACATCCCCCATCCTTTCCCCCTCGGCTTCATTTCCAAAACTTATCCATCCCGTTTTCCGCCTTCCCTCCATGAAAGCGCCCTCATTATCCCCCGTCTCTCCGCGGGAGCGTCCGCCGGGGCGACCTTCACGTCCTGCGCCCCTTCGCCGTTCCCGATATTCCCGGCGCGAGTCATTTTTCCCCAATCACTTGACGTCTTCCGTAGGATTACCCTTCGCCTCCATCGCTAACCTTCTCGAAACCGATTCTCACCTTCCACCTCCGTCCCGATACTAATGATTCGTCTCCTGGCCCCACGTGGTTTAGGAAAAACATGGTATGCCTTCAGGTCCAAGACATCGCCTCTCTCCCTGCAGGTCGGCACGAAGAGAATCACGCCCGGCAATTTCTGCCTCCTTGCCCCCGTGCCCGCTGGCACCTTGAGCCTCCTGAACAGATAGACCGAAACCCGCCGCGGCCCTAAAACCGCTTGGTTGAAATGCCCTTCGCCTACGGGTATATCCTGTTGGTTTCGGGCATGCCTGTCCCTTTATGTTTCCCTTTATGATCTCAATATACGGTCGCCGTTCAGTAGATGAGGACCGGGGTGCCGACCTCCACCCGCTCGAAGAGGTCCTCCGAATCCCTTATGTACATGCGGATACATCCATGGGAAACGGAATAACCTACGGACCACGAACTGTAAGTGCCGTGGATGAACACTCCCGGGGCGCTGGTGCCCAGGGCCCGGGTGCCCAGGGGATTTCCGGGACCGGGGGGGATATAGGGAGGCATGTTGGCGGCCCACGAAGTGCCCGGGTTCACCCAGGTGGGGTTCTTCTGCTTGGAGATGATCTTGAAGGTTCCGCTGGGGGTGGGCCAGGAAGGCATTCCCACCGCCACCGGGTACTGCTTCTCGATCTCCATGTTGTTGTACAGGGTGAGACGGTGGTTGGTCTTGTCCACCACGATCACCTTTCCCACCTGGTCGTCGGTCACCTCGGGCCTGGCCACCTCGATCCGCAGGTGAATCGTCCTTTCCGTGGAGGCCAGGGCTTCCACGATGGCCTCCCTGGCCAGGTCGGCGTCCAGGTCCCACCCCTCCCGTGACCTCTGGAATACCAACTTCCTTCCCTCCAGGCGGATCTCGGCGTTGAGCGGCGGGCGGTCCACCGTGGCTTCCAGCTCAGAGAGGAAGGAATTCAGCTTGCGCGCGTCGTAGCGGACCACCAGGCCGACGTCCCTCTCCAGACCCCGGAAGGCGGCCCGGTTGACCCAGCGCTGGTAGAAGGGTATCTGGCGGCTGGCGGCGATGGCCCGGTCCACCGTCTCCTCGAGGTCCACGCAGGCGTCTATCTCGTAGAGGGGCAGGGGCCAGGTGTTGCCGTCGAATTCGAGAATCAGGTCACGGTTCAGGGCTTCCAGGTCCAGCTCCGCCCGGAGCTTCTCCAACGCTTCCTCCCGGCTCAGCCCCCCGAGGGGAATGCCCTGCACGTATACGCCCCGGAAGACGCGGCCAGCGAAGGCCAGGTCCAGCCCCAGGAAGGAGAGGATCAGCAGCAGGAATATGGTAAGTATTACCAGCCCCAGGACCAGCAGGAAGTGGCGGATTATGCTCCAGGCCCGCATCCGGAAGATCATTTCCGCAAGCTCCCCTTCGCGTTACCGACGACCCCCCGAAACGGGTTCCAGTTTCCCTGCCCGGGCACTTGCCTTCCCGGGCCGTCATACAAGGGCTTTCCCCCGGGTCCTTTGCCGTTCCCGTCGAGAAATGCACTCCCAGCTCTGGGCGAATTCCCAGGTCTTTCCACCATCCTCCGGCGGATGGCAACTCTACCCATCTCGACCCGTTTTCCTCCCTTCTCCTCACGCCCGTGCCGCAACCCGGCTCGCCCGAGGTGACGAAGGCTGCCCCCGTTCCGGTACTATTCTTCCCCGCCGGTGGATTGCTTCCCTTCCAAAGGCCATACCCGCCGTCCGCCGGGGACCCCCATAAAGCATGCACCGCAGCCGTCCCGGTTACCGGGATGGGTTCCCGGTGCAGGCTCCTCTCCCCTGCCGGTGAATCATCCTCCACCCACCCCCACGCCACCGTTGGATGCGGGTGCCGCCCCCGCGGATCCCTGCAAAAACCGGTCGGTCCCACTTTCCCCTTGCTCATCCGCAGGGGGAAGGCTTTCCCCCTCATCCTCAAGGCCGGCGCCCCCGAACCCAAAACGCGCGGGGCGGGGGAGATGCCCCGCCCCGGATGAAAGATTTCGGCCGCCGCCTCAGACATCAGGCGAAGGCTTCAGGTATGTCCTTTATCTGCGCGTAGGAGAACACCGGGCCGTCCTTGCACACGTAGAGGTGCCCCACGTTGCACCGACCGCACTTCCCGATGCCGCACTTCATGCGGTTCTCCAGGGTGGTGTACACCTGGTCGGGGGTGAAGCCGAGCTTTTCCAGGTTCTGGAGGACGAACTTGATCATGATGGGCGGTCCGCAGGTCACGGCGATAGCGTTCTCCGGCGAGGGGGACACCTCCATGAGCAGCTGGGGCACGAAGCCCACGAAGTGGGGCCACCCCTCTTCTTCCACGTCGATGGCCAGGTGACAGCAGGCATCCCCGCAGGAGTTGAGTTCCTCGAACTCGTCCTTGAAGCAGTGGTCCGCGGAAGTGCGGGCCCCGTAGATCACGGTGAGCTCCCCGTAGTCGTCCCGGTTGTCCCGTATCCACTGGATGACCGGGCGCAGGGGAGCCTGCCCGATGCCGCCGCCGATGGTGATGACGTTCTTCCCCTTCCACTCCTCGAGGGGGAAGTTATTGCCCAGGGGGCCGCGGACGTAGAAGGAATCCCCCGCCTCCAGCTCGTGCAGGGCGGTGGTGTTCTTGCCCATCTTCATGATGCTGAAGCGCAGGTACCCCTTCTCCGTGGGCGAGGAGGAGATGCAGAACATGGACTCCCCCACCCCGGGTATGCCCACCATGGCGCACTGGCCCGGCAGGTGGCTCCAGGTGTCCCAGACCTTCTCGTCGGCGAAGGTGACCTTGAAGGTCTTGATGCAGCGGTCACCCGGCGTCTCGTAGCGGGCTTCCAGGATCTTCACCTCGTAGGGAATGTAGGGGTTCTTCATGAGGCATCCACCACCTGTTCCAGGATCTCCAGGATGTCGATGTTCACCGGGCAGAGGTTGATGCACCGCCCGCAGCCCACGCAGGCGATGACCTCGAACCGCTTCGGGTAGTAGGAATACTTGTGGCTGATGCGGTTCCTGGTGCGCTCCCGGCGGGTGGGCCGGGGGTTATGCCCCGAGGCGTGCAGGGTATACTCGCTGAACATGCAGGAGTCCCACATGCGGGCGCGCCTCCCCTCCCCCATCTCCTCCACCTCGTCCTGGATGTCGAAGCAGTGGCAGGTGGGGCAGAGGTAGGTGCATATCCCGCAACCCAGGCAGGCGGCGGAGACCTTCTTCCATAGCTCGTGCTCCCACAGGGTGGGCAGCTTCTCCGGGATGCCCTCCGTGTTTATGGAGCGGGCGATCTTCCCCTCCGCCCGGGCGGCCATCTCCTCGGCCTTCTTCTCCTCCTCTGCGGGGGCGTCCTCCAGGTGGGCGGAGAGGGTCTCCTGGAGCTTCTCCCCCTTCTCGGTCAGGGCCCGCACCAGGTAGTGGTCGCCCATGTCCGCGAGGAGCATGTCCAGGCCCTCCGTCCCGAAGGGGCTCCCTCCCAGGGAGGTGCAGAAGCAGTTGATGGATGGCGGCTCCACGCAGGCCAGGCCAACCAGGGTGGTGAGCTCCCGGCGCTTGAGGTAGTAGGGGTCCTCGTAATCCCAGCTGAAGAGCCGGTCCACGATGGACATGGCCCGGGCATCGCAGGGACGCAGGCCGAAGATCACCGTGGTCCCCTCCTCCTCCACGTTCTTCTCCCGGAGCTCCGGGTTGCCGCGCTGGAAGCGGAAGAGGGTCTCCGTCTGGGGGAAGACCACCTTCTTGGGCGGAACGGTGGAGTTCCCGTACTCCAGGAAGGCCTCCCCGGGATCGGTTATCTGCTTAAAGATGACCACCTCGTCCGACTTGGCCGGGGCGATGAGGCGGAACTTGGTGAGTTCCTGGAGGGCCTCCTTTTCCTTGTCCTTGTTCAACTTCTTAACTGCCATGGCCATCACCCTTTACAGTATGAAGTCTTCGCGGTCGTCCACCTTGAAGGTGGCCAGGAGCGGAGGCGCCTCGGCGTCGGTCCCCGGCTCGTAATCGTAGAGCTCCTCCACGTCCTTGTAGAACTTGCGGTTGAGCTCCATGAGGGGAATCTCCACCGGGCAGACCCGCTGGCACTCCCCGCACTGGATGCAGCGACCGGCCAGGTGGTAGGCCCGCGCGATGTGGTAGGCGGTGTTCTCGCTGATGTCCACGCTGCGCCGCATCCACTGGGGGTTCAGGCGGTCCAGCACGCAGTCCTCGCAGTAGCACATGGGACAGACGTTGCGGCAGGAATAGCAGCGGATACAGCGCGAGAACTTCTCCTCCCAGTAGGCCCACTTCTCCTCGGCGGAACGCTTCTCCAGCTCCAGCACGTCGGAGTAGTCGTCGTCGGCGAAGCGCTCCACCGCCTCGTCCAGGAGCTGGTCGTAGACGAGGGGGGTGGGATAGCGGCACCGCTTGCACTTGTCCGCCAGGAGCTCCTCCTTGGGCACCTCCTCCCGCTGGCCGTCGAAGGAGAGGACGAACTTGTCCCCCTCCAGGGTAATCTCCCCCCGGGAGAGGACGTCGGGGAACCTCTTCTCCACCTTGTCCATGTCCACCACGCCGGTGCAGGGGATGCCCAGGACCACGATGCGCTCGCGCTCGTAGGCCTTCTCCTCCATCTGCTGCACCAGGGCCCGGGAGTCGCACCCCTTGACCATCACCGCCACCTTGCGGAGGTCCGGCTCCTGGCCCCGCGGGACGGGGAGCTTCTCCTCCAGGGTGAGGTAGGTGGCCAGGTTGTTCACGCAGGCCGGGGAGAAGATGAGCTGGTCCACCTCCTCGGGGGAGGTGATGAAGGCGGGGCGGGCCCGGAACCCGTAGGTACCCTGGCGGTAGCCGATGAGCTGGCGGACGTCGTCCCGGGAGATGACTTCCCTGGCGATCTCTCTGAGTCTTTCTACGTCTACCAATTTAACTGCCTCCGTTGGAACTTGTTCATGGGCCCGACGGATTTCACGCCGCTCACGACCTCCTCGATGACCTCCTTCCACTTGGCGCCCTCGGAGGCCGACACCCAGCTCATGCGCACCCTCTCCGGCTCCACGCCGAGGTACTCGAGGAAGTTGCGCATGAGGGCGAAGCGGCGCCTGGCGTAATAGTTGCCCTGCATATAGTGGCAGTCACCGGGGTGGCACCCGGAGATGAGCACCCCGTCCGCCCCCTGCTGCAAGGCGTTCATCACGAACAGGGGGTTCACCCGGCCGGAGCACATGACCCGGATGACCCGCACGTTGGGCGGGTACTGGATGCGGGAGGTGCCGGCCAGGTCCGCCCCGGCGTAGGAACACCAGTTGCAGAGGAAGGCCACGATGTTGGGCTCGAAATCGTTGTTCTTCTCCGCCATGGTTCACTTCACCCCCAGGGCCTGTATCTGCGGGAGTATCTGGACGTCCTTGAAGGAACGCTGCTGGATGGACCCCGAGAGGCAGGCGGCAGCGCAGGCGCCGCACCCCTTGCACAGCGCCTCGTTGACCCGGGCCACCTTCACCGGCCAGCCGTTGCGGGTGGTCTCCACCAGCTCGATGGCCGCGAAGGGGCAGACGGCCACGCAGAAGCCGCAGCCGCGGCAGGTGGCCTCGTTGACCTCCGAGGTCTGGGCCTCCACTTTCACCTTCCCAGAGGCCATGGGGATCATGGCCGCCGACGCGGCGCCCTTGGCCTGGGCCACGGCGTCGGGGATGTCCTTTGGACCCTGGCAGACGCCGGCCAGGAAGACGCCGTCGGAGGCGGTGTCCACCGGGCGCAGCTTGGGATGGGCCTCCAGGTAGAAGAGGTCCGAGGACTGAGAGAGCTTGAGGAGATCAATTATTTCCCGGTTGTCGGAGCGCGGCACCAGCCCCACGGAGAGGACCACCATGTCCGTCTCGTGCTCCAGCGGGGTAGTGGTCAGGGTGTCCTCGGCCTTGACCACCAGCTTGTCCCCCCGCTTGAAGATCTCCGAGGGGTTGCCCCGGATGTAGCGCACCCCCTCGCGGCGCACCCGGTCGTAGAACTCCTCGAATCCCTTCCCGAAGGCGCGCACGTCCATGTAGAAGATGGTCACCTCGCAATCCGGGATCTTGTCCTTGGCCAGGTGGGCCAGCTTGGCGGTGTACATGCAGCACACCCGGGAGCAGTACTCGTTGCCCACGCTCTTGTCGCGGGACCCCACGCACTGGATGAAGGTGATGCTCTTGGGGACCTTGGGGGGCTCGGCCTCCTCGCCCTCCTTCTTCTTTTTCTTCTTCCCCCGCTCGAGCATGACGATCTTCCCGCCGGTGGGCCCGGAGGCGTTCACCAGGCGCTCGAACTCCAGGGCGGTGAGCACGTTGTCGTAGACCCCGTAGGCGTATTCCGGCTTCTTGCGGGCGTCGAAGACGTCGTACCCGGTGGCCACGATGATGGTGCCCACCTTGAACTCCACGATCTCGTCCTGGAGGTCGAAGTTGATGGCATCCGCCTGGCAGGCGTCCTTGCACCTGGGGGATTCCCCGCACTTCCCCTTGGAGAGGAAGAGGCAGTTCTCCTTGTCGATGGTGTACTTGGCGGGAACCGCCTGGGGGAAGGGGAGGTAGATGGCCCCCCGCATGCCGATGCCCTCGTCGAACTCGTTGGGGATGCGGCCGGCCATGCGGCAGACGTCGGCGCAGGCCCCGCAGCCCGTGCACTTGTCCATGTCCACGAAGCGGGACTTCTTGCGCACCTTGACGTCGAAGTTGCCGATGTAGCCAGAGATTTCCTCCACCTGGGAGTAGGTCATGAGCTCGATGTTGGGGTGGTTGGCCACGTCCACCATCTTGGGGGTGAGGATGCAGGCCGAGCAGTCCAGGGTGGGGAAGGTCTTGTCCAGCTGGGCCATGTGTCCCCCCACGGTGGGGGACTTCTCCACCAGGTAGACCTTGAACCCGGCGTCCGCTATGTCCAGCGCCGCCTGGATGCCGGCGATCCCCGCCCCGATGATCAGGCAGGCGGGCTCCACGTCCACTTCCTTGACGTCCAGGGCCTCCAGCCGGCGGGCCTTGACCACCGCCGCCTCCACGATGCGCTTGGCCTTCTGCGTGGCGGCTATGGGGTCCTCGTGCACCCAGGAGCACTGCTCCCGGATGTTGGCCATCTCCAGGAAGTAGGGGTTGAGGCCCCCGGAGAGGAGGGTCTTGCGGAAGGTGGGCTCATGCATGCGCGGGGAGCAGGAGGCCACCACCACCCGGTTCAACCCGTACTTCTCGATGTCGTCGGTGATCAACGCCTGCCCAGGGTCGGAGCACATGTAGGAGTAGTTGCGGGCTACCACCACGTCGGGGAGAGTGGAGGCGAACTGCACCACCTCCTCCACGTTCACCACCCCGGCGATGTTGGTGCCGCAGTGGCAGACGTAGACTCCGATCTTCGGCTTACCGTTCATGTTTCCAGTTTCCTCCTCGTGCCGTAGGCTACGGTCGTAAAGATCCTGCTATCTCATTATGGGCACCGGAGGAGCCGGGGCTCCATGACGATTATTAAAGCCCCTTCAACTCCTTGATCTTCTCCGTGAGCTTGGGCACCACCTTGAAGAGGTCGTCCACGATGCCATAATCGGCGATGCCGAAGATGGGGGCATCGGGATCCTTGTTGATGGCCACGATGACCTCCGAGCCCTTCATCCCCGTCACGTGCTGGAAGGCCCCGGAGATGCCCACCGCCAGGTAGAGCTTGGGCTTCACCGTCTTCCCGGAGATGCCCACCTGGCGGTCGGCCGGGAGCCAACCGGCGTCCACCACGGCACGGGAGGCGGCGAGGTCGGCGCCCAGCACCTTGGCCAGCTCCTCCACGATGGGGAGGTTCTTGTCCTCGCGTATGCCGCGTCCCACGCCCACCAGCATGGTGGACTGGGTGATGTCCACCTCGCCCACCTCGGGCTCCACGTATTCCACGAACTTGCGGTAGGTGATCTCCTCCTTGACCGGGTTGTCCACCTTGACGATCTCGCCGGACTTGGAGGGTTCGCCGGCCTGGAAGGTAGCCTCGCGCACAGTGAGGATGTACAGGTCGGCGTCCTTCATCACCATGTGGGCGTCCAGCTTGCCCCCGTAGAACTGGCGGGTGGGCTTGGGCTTGTCACTGTCCATCTCCAGGGCGGTGATGTCGGTGACCAGGGGCGCTCCCAGCTCCACGGCCAGCGCAGGTGCCAGGTCGATGCCCTGCGCGGTGTTGCCGATGAGCACCAGCCCCGGGTTGTGCTCCTTGATGAGGGCGGAGAGGGCCTTCTGGTAGGCCTCAGAGTTGTAGTTCTCGAACATGGGGTCGTTGACGTAGAGAACCTTGTCCGCGTACCCAGCGGCCTTCTCCGCGAAGGCGTCCACATCCTTGCCGAAGAGGACGGCCACCACCGTGCCGCCCAGGCCGGCGGCGCCGCACAGCATCTCGATGGATACGTCGCGCATCTCGCCGCGACGGTGCTCGATGAGAACGAAGATGTCCTTCATTTACACCAGCCCCTTCTCCTTTAGGATGGCGGCCAGCTTGGCCGCGGTCTCCTCCGGGTCGCCCTCCAGTATCTCCGCCATCTCGCCCACCACCGGGGGCGTGAACTTCTCCAGTACGGCCCACGAACCGGCCTCCCCCACCTCGGAAGGGTCCAGCCCCAGGTCGGCGGCGCTCTTCACGGTGATCTCTTTCTTGGCCGCTTGCTTGATGCCCTTGAAGGAGGCGTAGCGCGGCTCGTTGATGCCCGTCTGGATGCCCAGCACGCAGGGCAGCTCGATCTCCAGGAACTCCAGGAGGCCTCCCTCCAGCTCGCGGCCCACCCGGGCCCGCTTGCCGTCCTCCAGGATCTCCACCTTCTTCACGTAGGTGGCGTGGGGCACGCCCAGGAGCTCGCCCAGGGCCGCGGGGACCACACCATACCCGTCATCGTCGGCCAGCGCCCCGGTAAAGACGATGTCGTACTCCAGGTCCTTGATGGCCGCCGCCAGGGCCTTGGCCACCGCGAACCCGTCGCTGCCGTCGAAGGCCTCGTCCTCCAGGCGGATGGCCTCATCGCCACCCTTGGCCAGGGCCATGCGGATGACCTCGTCGTTCTCCTTGGGCCCCAGGCTGATGACCGTCACCGTGCCCCCGAGCCTCTCCTTGATCTGTATGGCCTCCTCCACGGCGTAGTTATCGCACTCGTTGATGCCGAAGGACAGGCGGCTCTTCTCGATGTCCTTCCCGGAGGCATCGATGTGGACCTCGGACTCCGCGGTGTCCGGGACCCTTTTCACGCACACCACCATGTTCATACCCTTATCACCTCTTCCCTTTCCTATCCCTTTTCTTTCCGCCGGGGAAACGGGGTCTATCTACAAGGCCTCGGCCAGGAGCTCGAGGATGTCCGCCACCCGCATCTCCTCCTCGATACCCTTCACCTTGGTGGCGTCCTCCAGGGTGAGGAGGCAGAAGGGGCAGGCGACGGCGATTATTTCCGCTCCCAGCTCCTTGGCGTCGGTGACCCGTATCTCGGCCAGCCTCTCTTCCTTGGACTCACTCTCCACCCACATCTTGCCGCCGCCCCCTTCGCAGCACAGGCTGCGCTCCCGGCAGCGGTCGAACTCCCGGAAGTCCACCCCGGGGATGCGGGTGATGATGTACCTGGGCTCGTCGTAGATGTCGTTCTGCTTCCCCAGGAAGCAGGGATCGTGGTAGGTGACCACCTTGGGGAGCTCCCCCTTAAGCTGGAGCTTGCCGTCCTCTAGGAGCTGGGCCACCAGCTCCGTGTAATGGAGGACGGGGTGCTTGAGGCCGTGGTACTCCTTCTTGAGGGTGTTGTAGCAGTGGGGACTGATGGCCACGATGCGGTTGATGTTGAAGGAATTGAGGAGCTCCACGTTCTCCTCGTCGCACATCTCGAAGAGGCCCTCCTCGCCCAGGCGGCGCACCTCGCTGCCGCAGCAGCTCTCGTCCTCCCCGATGAGCCCGAAGTCCACCCCCGCCGCGTCAAGCACTTTGACCAGGGCCTGGGCCACCTTCATCACCCGGGGGTCGTAGGCGTCGGTGCAGCAGATGAAGAGGAGGACGTCGGTGGTCTCCTCCGCCTCGGGCTCCAGGATCTTGACCTCCAGGTCCTTGGTCCAGTCCAGGCGCTTGGCACGCGGCGAACCCCACGGGTTGCCGTCCTTGAAGATGGACTCTAGGGCGTCGCGCACCGTGGGCTGGACCCTCCCCTCCTCGATCTGGATGCTGCGCAGTCCAATGAGCACCTCCAGGGGCTCCAGGCCCTTGGGGCAGCGGGCGGCGCAGGTGTAGCAGGTGGTGCAGTCCCAGATCTCGGGGCGCTCGGAGAGCTCCTCCAGGCGCTCCTCGTTCTGGGTGTCGTACATGAAGCACCTGACCCGCAGGGGAGTCCGCATGGCCACGGGACAACCCCCCGTACATCGGCCGCACTGGATGCATCCGAGGAGGTCATACTTGGTGATGAAATCGAGTTCTTCGGCGCACATGACAAACCCCGCTTCGTTCCTTTTTCCGTCCCGTATAACTTGCCTTGCTCTATCTCTAATGCCGGGCTCCACCCGTGGAAAGCAGGGCTTTCCCGGCAAGGGCCAACTAATTATATTAAATGTATTTCCGGAGTTTCAAGGTTGATCGAACAACCCCCTCAACGGGATTTTTCTCGAGGGAGGAACGTTCAACCGAGCCTTCTTTTGAGGAAGGACACTATCTCCGAGATGGAAGTGCCGGGACCGAAGATCTCCGCCACCCCCATGCGCTTGAGCTCCACGGCGTCGTCCATGGGGATGATGCCTCCCCCGAAGACCATGATGTTCTGCCCGCCCTTCTCCCGGAGGAGCTCCATGACCCGGGGGAAGAGGGTCATGTGGGCCCCGGAGAGGATGGAAAGTCCCACAGCGTCCACGTCCTCCTGGATGGCAGCCTCGGTGATCTGCTCCGGGGTCTGGTGAAGGCCAGTGTAGATGACCTCGAAACCGGCGTCGGCCAGGCCCCGGGCCACCACCTTGGCCCCCCGGTCGTGGCCGTCCAGCCCTGGCTTGGCGATGAGAATGCGCGGCTTCTTCATCTTACCTCCTGTCGAAAGTCCGGTTGGGGGTCAGATCCCGGTCCGACCCTAGTAGATGGGCTTTTCCCGGTATTCCCCGAAGACCTCCTTGAGGGCCCCGATTATCTCCCCCTCCGTGCAGTAGGCGCGGGCGCAGTCGATGATCAGGGGCATGAGGTTGGCATCCCCCCGCGCCCCTTCCTTTAGGGCCTCCAGGGTCCTCTCCACCTCCGCCGCGGAGCGCTCCGCGCGCAGGCGGGCCAGCCTCTCCCGCTGTCTCCTCTCCACCTCGGGGTCTATCTTGAGGATCTCGATGTCCAGGTTCTCCTCCGGGTCCTGGAAGCGGTTCACCCCCACCACTATCCTTTCCCCCCGCTCGATCTCCATCTGGTAGCGGTAGGCGGCGTCGGCTATCTCCCGCTGAAAGAAACCGTTCTCGATGCAGGCCAGTACCCCGCCCTGCTCCTCGATGCGCCGGAAGTACTCCTCGGCCTCCCTCTCCATGCGCTCGGTGAGGGCCTCGATGAAATAGGAGCCGCCCAGGGGGTCGATGACGTTGGTGACCCCCGTCTCATGGGCGATGATCTGCTGGGTGCGGAGGGCGATCTGCACCGCCTTCTCCGTGGGGAGGGCCAGGGTCTCGTCTAGGGAGTTGGTGTGCAGGCTCTGGGTGCCTCCCAGCACGGCGGCCAGGGCCTCGAAGGCGGTGCGCACGATGTTGTTCTCCGGCTGCTGGGCGGTGAGGGAGCAGCCCGCGGTTTGGGTATGGAAGCGCATCATCCAGGAACGCGGGTCCTTGGCCCCGTATTTCTCCTTCATGTGCCGGGCCCAGATACGGCGGGCGGCCCGGAACTTGGCGATCTCCTCGAAGAAGTCCAAGTGGGAGTTGAAGAAGAAGGAGAGGCGGGGGGCGAAGGAGTCCACGTCCAGCCCCGCGGCTATGCCTGCCTCCACGTAGGCGAAGCCGTCGGCCAGGGTGAAGGCCAGCTCCTGCACCGCGGTGGAGCCGGCTTCCCGGATGTGGTATCCGCTGATACTTATGGTGTTCCAGCGGGGGACCTCCGCCGAGCAGAAGGCCAGGATATCGGTGATGATGCGCATGGAGGGGCGGGGAGGGAAGATCCAGGACTTCTGGGCGATGTACTCCTTCAGGATGTCGTTCTGGATGGTCCCCCCCAGCTCCCGGAAGGAGGCCCCCTGCTTCTCCCCCACGCACAGGTAGAAGGCCAGGAGCACCGCCGCCGGTCCGTTGATGGTCATGGAGGTGGTGATCTCCCGGAGGGGGATGCCCTCGAAGAGGATCTCCATGTCCTGGAGGGAATCGATGGCCACCCCGCAGCGTCCCACCTCGCCCTCCGAAAGGGGATCGTCGGAGTCCCGGCCCATGATGGTGGGCATATCGAAGGCCACCGAGAGCCCGGTCTGCCCCCGCTCCAGGAGGAACTTGTAGCGCCGGTTGGTGTCCTCTGCGGTGCCGAAGCCGGAGAACTGGCGCATGGTCCACAGCCGCCCCCGGTACATGGTGGGGCGGATGCCCCGGGTGTAGGGATAACAGCCCGGGTATCCCAGGTCGTGCTCGTAGTCCAGGTCCTCCACGTCCTCCGGGGTGTAGAGGGGCTCCAGCTCGGTGCCGGAGAGGGTGGTAAATTTTTCCTTATCAAGCCCGGAGGGCTCATAGTGTTTCCGGTACCATTCTTTCTTGCCCATATTCGCTCACCACGGAATTTCAACCACGGATACCGCGTCTAGCCTGCAACAAGAAGCACGTGGTCTCGTTTAATATTCTATACCCTTGCGCATGGGCACCCCGCGCCGGTAGTGATGCTTCACCTCGCGGACCTCGCTCACCAGGTCGGCTATATCCACGAGCTCAGGCGGCGCGTAGCGGCCGGTGCATACCACCTCCATATCGGGAGGGCAGGAGCGCAGGAAATCCAGCACCTCCTGCAAGGGAAGAAGTCCATAGTCGATGGCCACGTTTATCTCGTCCAGGATGAGCATTTGGTGCTTTCCCTCCCGGGCGACTTTCTTGGCCAGCTCGAAACCTTCCCTAGCCATGCGCAGGTCCACCTCCTCCGGGGCGCCCTTCTTCACGAACTCGTCCCTCCCGGACATGACGATGGTCAGGTCCGGAAGGCACCTCTGGCAGGCCAGCAACTCCCCGTAGGTCCGTCCCTTCATGAACTGGATCATGAACACCTTCTGCCCGTGGCCCAGAGCCCGCAGGGCCTGCCCCAGGGCGGCGGTGGTCTTGCCCTTGCCGTCTCCGGTGTAGACCTGGATCATTCCCGCAACCTCGCTCCGCAATCCGGACAGAACCTGGCTTCGGGATCGCCCACCAGCTTCCCGCAAGCGGAGCATGGCAGGCTCCCCGTGGGTTCGGTCACCGTCGCTTCCTCCTTGTCCATGGGCCGGGACTCCGTTTCCCCGAAGGGGGCCGCTGCCGTCGCTCCGGGCGGCGCTCCCTTTCCCTCCGGTTTCTCTACCGTCGTCTCTCCCACCTCCGTCGCCGGTGTGGGCTCCGCGGGAGTCTCCTCCCCGGCTCCCGCGACCTCCGGCTTAGGCCTCACCCTTCTTCCACAACTCCCGCAGAAGTTGGCGTCCGGCTCCAGCACCTTGCCGCAGCCGGGACACCTCTCCGCCGCTTCCCCCGCGGTCCGCGCCGGGGGCTCCTCCGCAGGGGGGGTCGGGGTCCTCATCTCCTCCCTCACCGTGGCGGTAACAGTGCCCGGAGGAGCAGCCGCGGTCACCGTAGAGCGATGAACCGTTCCCGACGGAGGCACGGGGCCCGGGGCACCGGCCGGTGCTGGGTAACCCGTGGCCGTCGCCTGCCCGCAGTATGGACAGGTCGCGGCTCCCGGAGTGAGATAGTTCCCGCAGCGTGGACAGCGTGCCGCCGGGGGCGCCATCTTCGCCGCTCGCAGCCCCTCCAGGTAGGCCTCCCAGCGGACCGCCTGCTCCCGGATGTCCTTGAGGGTACGGTAGGCGTCCAGCATGGGGCCTTCCTCCAGCCTGCCCTCTTCCCCCGCCTGGTAGGCCAGTCGACCCAGGTAGTAGATGTATTCCTGCTCCCTCTGTCTGAGCTGCTTGAGGTATTTCCTTATCTGCCCGGGATTATAGCCCTGCATCTGCCCCTCCTTCTCATCCCGACCCCTCTACTCGAGCTCCTCTCGTCACTCATGCGTACTTCCCGCCATTCCTAACATATCAAACATCGGCCCCTCCCTGTATACCGAAACCTATCCCCCGACCGTGACCGGAACAGGACATAAGTATTAAGCGGAGATTACTAAATTGCCTCACTCGCCCTTTTGTATTAGTATTAATGTTGCTTCCCGAAAGACTAGGGGGAGCATCGGCGTGAATCGGTGTTTCAGCAGGGAAAGCAGGAGGTGTTGCCATGTCGCTCACGGATAAATGCATCATCACGGCGGCCCTGGCCGGTGCCGCTACCATGAAATCCCAAAACCCGGCCGTTCCTTACACCGTGGAGGAGTTCGTGGAGGAGGCCTACAAGTGCTACAACGCGGGGGCGGCCATCGTGCACATCCACGCCCGCGACCCGGAGACCGGGCTTCCCACCTCCAGCATCGATATCCTGCGGGATATCGTCAAGGGGATCACCGAGAAGTGCCCCATCATCATCAACCTCTCCACGGCCATCGGCATCGGGGCCACGCCGGAGGAGCGCATCAACGTGGTCAAGCAGCTCAAGCCGGAGATGGCCTCCCTGAACACCAACTCCATGAACTTCGCCCTGGGCGACTGGAAGAATTACCAGATACTGGGCGAGACGGTGTTTACCAACACCTTCCAGATGCTCGTTGATTTCGCCAAAACCATGAAGGAATGCGGCACCAAGCCGGAGCTTGAGGTCTACGACCTGGGCGGCGTCTACAACACCCTCTTCGTCCGCAACCAGGGCATCTTCGTGGAGCCCCTCCACTACCAGTTCGTCTGGGGAGTGCTGGGCGGCTGCTGGCTGGATCTGGCCAACTTCAAGCGCTTCATGGACCTCATCCCCGATGACGCCACCTGGAGCACCTGCGGGGTGGGCCCGGCCCAGTTCCGCGGGGCCTTCATCGCCGCCGTGGAGGGAGGCCACATCCGCGTGGGCCTGGAGGATAACATCAACATCCGTAAGGGTGTCCTGGCCCAGGGCTCCTGGGAGCAGGTCGAGAAGGCGGTGAAGATCGTGGAGCTGGCCGACCGCGAGCCGGCCACCCCGGATGAAGCCCGTCAGATACTGGGCCTGAAGGGCGGCCCGGAGATCTAAGAAATCACTCCCACCGGAAGAAGGGGGCCCGCATCGCGGGCCCTTTGCTTTATCCCGTAGTCCTTTCCGGCAGCTCAGCGGCCCCGGCATCCTTACCCTTCGCCTTGAGCGGGTTCCCTTTCCTTATCCCGACCAGCACTCCATGAAAGCAGATAGCTGGTCGCAGCAAGCGAGGCTCCAGGCATGGCTTTACCGGACAAAGTAGTGCCGGGATCTTATGATCTCCCTTAAAGGCCGGGGTTTGGTAGGAGCGAGCGTCTCAGCGAGCGAGACCATTAACCCCGGCCGCTCACTTTATCCCGTAGTCCTTCCCGGTTATGGCCTGGGCACAAAGGATGCCGCTGGAGCAGGCACAATCCATAGCCACCCCGTAGCCCCGCGCCGTGTCCCCGGCCAGGTAGAGCCCCTCCACCCCGGGGACCTCCACGTCCGGCTTGAGGCTTCCCGCCTGGGTGACGCTCTTGGCCACCCCCTCCAGGCGGGTGCATACCGTGTACAGCTCCCAGTCCACGCATTCCTTGAAGCCGGGGTAGATCCCCTCCAGGAAATCGGGAACCGCACGCACCACCTTCATCACCAGTTCCCGGTTGCGGGATTCTTCCTCGGTAAGGGGAAGGTATGCGGTGAAGAGATGCTTCCCCTCGGGAGCGCAGGTGGGCTCGATATAGGACTGGATGTTCCAGGCCATGTACACGTCCCAGCTGAAGCCCTTGGAACGGGACACCACGCAGGGGGTCTTCATCAGCCGGCGGGCGTGCTCCTCGGGCACCGGGAGGTCGGAAAGCCCGATGTAGGGATTGACGCTTCCATAACCGTAGAGGGACTTCACGCGTCGGGCGAATTCGCGGGGGAAGACTTCCTCCTCCGCGAAGCGGAAGAGCTCCTGCACCGGCGGGTTGAATATCACCCGGGGAGCGGAAACGAACATTTCCTCGCCGTCCTTCCTTAAGAGAACACCGCGGACGGCGTTTCCGTCCATCTCTATCCTCCGGACCTCGCTTTCCAGGAGGAGCTCTCCGCCGAAATCGCGCAGCCTTCCGGCCATCGCCTCCGACCAGGCCATCACCCCGCCCTCGGTGAAACCCCCCACGTACACCTCCCCGCCCTTGAGGATGGTGGGGGCCAGGACCTGGGCGGAATAACGCAGGATGTCCCCGACGGATATGTCGTGGGGATCGTTTATGGTGGTGATAAGGGTGCCTATGCACCGGAAGTAATCGTAGAGAACCGGGCTTTCGGCGAAGCCCAGGTTCACCAGGTGTTCGTGCAGGGAGACCCGGTCCAGCTGTTCGAGCTCCTCGGGGGAGTAGGCCAGGAGCTTGCCGAAGAAATCCAGGTAGTTTTTGCCCAGCCGGTCCAGTTCGGCCTGGATCTTCTCATCCACTCTGGTGCTTTCGCTCAAGGGGGGTTCCCGGTAGAACTTGCCGTCCATCCAGGACCCGGTGAGGAAGGGCCTGATGGTCACCGGCCGCGAGCCGTAACCCCCGATGAGGTCGCGCAGGACAGCGAAATACCCCTCCCCGGCCACGCTGACCCCGTGGTATCCCAGGTCCAGCACGTACCCGTCAAGAGTGCCTGATGAGGCCATCTCCTCCAGGCCGGGACGCGCTTCCGCCAGCCAGCAGTATTGCCCGGCGAGGAGACGCCGGTACCAGGCGGTCCCCCTTTCCCGCAGCTCCTCCCCGCGAAGGGAAAGGGCGCGACCGCCCACCCGGTCCTCTTTCTCCACCACCAGGACCTTCATGCCCTCCTTGGCTAAGAGGATCGCCGCCGAAAGTCCCCCCACCCCTGCGCCAATCACCACCGCGTCGTATCTGTCCATGACCTCCGCTCCCTCCTCCCTGATTCTTCCAATCGCTCTTTCGTATCGAGTTTTTCCTGTCAGGTATCAGGAAATGATTACCAGGTATTGAAGACGGCAGGGAGTGCACGCGGCCAACGCCTTACCTCCAGGGTTTTTCCGTTGCCGAACATTCATGGCCACTCTGGGAAACTGGGTAGAGGAAATTCGGCACTTTCCACCGCGTCACGCGGGGCTGCCGGCATCGACGGCGCGATAGAGCCTGGTCGTATCCGGGAATCACTCACCTCTTTTCGGCAACCTGGCAGGAAAACGGCGTTCCGGTTTTTCTGCGTTCACATAATACAGTTTTTGACACCAGATTTCCAAGCTCTGCCATCCATGCATGCTCGCGGATACGGGAATAGGCCGGAAGTCGCGCTCTGGATCCTCACGGCCCGAAGAACCGTAACGGGCAGATACACACACGGGCCGAGCGCCTGCCGGAAAGCCGGCGAGGACGGCCCGGGGGAGGCTACCTATCCACCAAGGCATCCAATTTCAAGGCCTTACCTTTTTTGGGGGATTTCATCCAGCGCCTGCGGGTTCTCCACCGAGGACATGTCGCCCAGCTCCTCACCCAGGTACTTGGCCTTGATCAGGCGGCGGACGATCTTGGCGGAACGGGTCTTAGGGAGGGCGGTCACGAAGTGGACCTCGTCGGGGCGGCCCACCTTGCCCAGGTACTCCGCGGCCTTGTCCTTGATGGCCTCGGCGAGCTCGGTGGATGGCTTGTAGTCCGGGCGCAGGACCACGAAGCAGACCACTGCCTCCCCCTTGATCTCGTGGGGGACGCCTATGGCCGCCGCCTCGGAGACCGCCTCGTGCTCCATGAGAGCGGCCTCGATCTCCGCCGGGCCGGTTCGCCTCCCGGAGACCTTGATGGTGTTGTCGGAGCGGCCGTGCAGGAACCAGAACCCGTCCTCGTCCACCGATGCCCAGTCCCCGTGGTACCAGACGTTGGGCCAGCGGGACCAGTAGGTCTCGATATAGCGGTCGGGGTCGCGCCAGAAGCCCCGGGTCATGGAGGGGGCCGGTTTCAGGGCCACTAGGTGTCCCTTCTCCCCCCGCACCGGCTTCCCCTCGTCGTTGAAGACGTCTATGCACATGCCTAGTCCCGGTCCCCGCAGGGTGACGGGCTTGAGGTCGGTGATGGGTAGAGGGGAGAGGAAGCAGCCCACGATCTCCGTCCCCCCGGAGATGTTGATGATGGGGAGCTTCCCCTTTCCCACCTTCTCGAAGTACCACGTCCAGGACTCCGGGTCCCAGGGCTCCCCGGTGGAGCCCAGGATGCGCAGGCTGGAGAGGTCGTGCTTTTCCACCCAGGCCTCCCCGAAGCGCATGAGCATGCGGATGGCGGTGGGGGAGATGCCGAAGATGGTGACGGCGTGCCGCTCCACCAGGTCCCACAACCGGTCCGGCTCCGGGTAGTCGGGAACCCCCTCGAAGATGAGGAAGGTGCCCCCGAAGTTCATGACCCCAATGATCATCCAGGGCCCCATCATCCAGCCGATGTCCGTGAGCCAGAAGAAGACGTCCTCCTGCTTGACGTCGAAGTAGTAGCCCACTTCCTTGCACATCTGGGCCAGGCAGCCCCCGTGGGTGTGCACCGACCCCTTGGGTTTTCCGGTGGTGCCCGAGGTGTAGATGATCATGGCGTAGTCCTCGGAATCCACCTCTTCCGTGGGGCAGTCCTCGGGGAGGCACCACATCAGCTGGTCCATCCAGATGTCCCGGGTGGCGTGCCAGGGGATGTCGATCCCCGCCCGGCGGTAGACCACCACGTGGTTGATGCTGGGGACCTGGCCCACGGCCTCGTCCGCGTTCTCCTTGATGGGGAAGACCTTGCCCCGCCGGAAGGAACCGTCGGCGGTGATGAGCACCTTGGCCTCGGCGTCCCGGAGGCGCGCCGCCACCGGGGCGGGGCCGAAGCCGGAGAAGATGGGGATGGGGATGGCCCCGATCTTCAAACAGGCCAGGAGGGAGAAGACGATCTGGGGGCTCATGGGCATGTAGATGCCCACCGTGTCCCCCTTGCCCACCTTGAGGTTGCGCAGGGCGCAGGCCATCTTGCAGGTCTCGCGGTAGACGTCCCCGTAGGTGTAGCGGCGGATGGCCCCGTCGTCCCCCTCCCAGATGAAGGCCAGCTTGTTTTTAACCGGGGTCTCCATGTGCTTGTCCAGGCAGTTCAGGACAATGTTGGTCTTCCCCCCCAGGTACCACCTGCACCACTGGATGCCCCGCGAGTCGTCCAGGACCTTCTCGTAGGGCTTGTACCAGCGGATGTCCAGGTCCTCCATGATGGCGTCCCAGAACCACTCCAGCTCCTCGCAGGACCTCCTCAGGAGTTCCTGGTAGTCGGAGATGCCGTGCTTGCGCATGAAGCGGGTGATGTTGGCCTTCTCGATATAGTCCCCGTAGGGCCTCCAGACGATTTCGCTCATCTCGCTCCCTCCTCCTTCGCGGAAAGCCGGAACGCTCGACGGAAAAAACGGGACCGCGTCGCCCGATGATGTTGCGTGAGGTGCCGTGATGAGGTTTACGAAGTTATGCCGCGAGCGTGGCTCGTCGCAGTAATAATATCTTTACGAAATTCCTAACCCTGTCAAGCCTTCGACCCGAGGATACACCAGGGTTACCGGAATAGCAAGTACCACTTAACAGATTGCACATGCAGGAGCTTGATGTTATTCTACATATCGATTCGATTCGGCGAGCCGCAGCCCGATTCGTAAAGGGAGGGAAGGAAAAATGTTCGAAGTGGTTGCCCAAGGCGAGGGACCCCTGTTCATGGATCCCGACGCCGACAAGGCCCGCGAGTTCTTCCGCACCAAGAACCGGGCCATGGTTAGCAAGGTCATGACCGTCAGCGAGGCGGTAGGCAAGTTCGTCCACGACGGCGACTACCTGGCCATAGGCGGTTTCGGCGCCAACCGCATCCCCACCGCCGTGTGCCACGAGATAGTGCGCCAGCGCAAGAAAAACCTCATCTTCGCCGGCCACACCTCCACCCATGATTTCCAGATACTGGCAGCCGGCGAGGTGTTCAATCGCTGCGACATCGCCTACATCATCGGCCTGGAGGCGCGCGGGCTCTCTCCCAACGCCCGGCGCTACATGGAAAGCGGGAAGGTGGAATGCTGCGAGTGGACCAACTACGCCATGGCCTGCCGGCTGAAGGCGGCGGCCATGGGGGTTTCCTTCCTGCCGGCGCGCAACCTCATGGGCACGGACACCTTCAAGCGCAGCGCGGCCAAGATAGTAAAGTGCCCCTTCACCGGGGAGCAGTACGTGCTCTACCCTGCCCTCTGGCCGGACGTCTCCGCCATCCACGTCCACGAGGCGGACATCTACGGGAACGCGCGCATCAAGGGCATCTCCATCGCCGACCTGGAGCTGGCCCGGGCCTCCAAGCGGCTGATCATCACCACCGAGAGGCTCATCCCCAACGAGGAAATCCGTTCCGACCCCACGGCCACGGTCATCCCCTACTACCTGGTGGACGCGGTCTGCGAGGTCCCCTTCGGGAGCTACCCCGGCAACATGCCCTATGAATACTTCTCCGACGAGGATCATCTGCGGCTGTGGCTGACGGTGGAGAAGGATCCCGAGGAGTTCAAAAAATTTCTGGACAAGTACATCTACAAGACCCGCGACTTCAACCAGTACCTGGAGCTCTGCGGCGGCCTGGAGCGCATCAACCAGCTGCGCGCCGTGGAACACCTCATCGACCTGGGAGGGAGGGGGTGATGGGAATGGCGGATTATAACACCATGGAGATGATGATCTGCGCCGCCGCCCGCAACCTGGAGGACGGCAAGGCGGTGGCCGTGGGCACCGGCGCCCCCTGCGCTGCGGCCATGCTGGCCCAGAAGGCCCACGCCCCCAACCTGGTGATCATCTTCGAGGCCGGGGGCGTGGCCCCGCTCCTGCCCACCATGCCCATCTCGGTGGGGGACTCCCGCACCTTCTACAAGGCGGTGATGGCCAGCGGCATGTGCGAGGTCATGGAGACCATCCAGCGCGGCATGGTGGACTACTGCTTCCTGGGCGGGGCCCAGATCGACATGTACGGGAACCTCAACTCCACGGTCATCGGGGATTGGGAGAAGCCCAAGGTGCGCTTCCCCGGCTCGGGCGGGGCCAACGACTTCGGGTCCCTGGCCTGGAGGATAATGGTCATCACCCCCCAGGATACCCGCCGCTTCGTGGAGAGGGTGGACTTCATCACCACCCCCGGTTACCTGGACGGGCCGGGAGCCCGGGAGCGGGCCGGGCTCCCGGCGAACACCGGCCCCTACAAGGTGATCACCAACATGGCGGTCATGGGCTACGACCCGGAGACCAAGCGCATGCGGGTGGAATCCATCCACAAGGGGTACACCTTCGAGGACGTGCAGGCCAACACCGGGTTCGAGCTCCTCAAGGCCCCGGAGGTGGTGGAGACGCCGGAGCCCACCGAGGAGGAGCTCCGCCTGCTCCGCGAGGAGGTGGACCCCAACCGCTACATCATCGGGCGATAGGCGCGAAGCGGAGACTCCCGCACGCCGGCCGGTGTGGTGCCTCCTTCCACCCCGTGGTCCTGGGGTTGCGATACTTGCCTCGGGGACCGCCCCGCCGTAACCACCGGGCTGAAGCGCATCGCGTCGCCCTTCCCGCGTTGTCCCGGTGGAGGCGAACAGCCTTAACACACGCTCTCGAAGGTTTCCACGGGCAAGGCAAGGACCGTAGGTATCGCTGTGCACTGCCTACATCGTCTTTGCGAAGGGGACATGACCTCCGCCGCGCTGGTTCCGGTGGTTTACCCAACGGTCACCCCCGGCCCGAAACGCATCATTGCGAAACGTCCCCGCTGGTGATATGTTCAACAGGTCACTCCTGCATCACCCTCCAGAGGATGCGCGGGGGAACCCGGGGGAGACCGGGTGGTCCTTGAACTTCCAGGAATCTCCTCTCGTGACGGAAAGGCAAAGGAGTGCGGTATCCTTTGTCTCCATGGAAAGGATGGATCTCATTCCCGAACTGAGGAGAGTGTCACACGGCAGGCACATCTGCCACCTCTTATCCACCGAGGAGCAGAGGCTTGAGGTGGCCTGCGATTATATCCGAACCGGGCTGGAGCAGGGGGAGAAGGTGGTATACGTGGGAAATGGATCCCGGGGGAAAGAGGTGCGGGAACTCCTCGCACGTTCCGGCCTGGACCCCGCCAACGCCGCCGCACGCGGACAGTTCCTTATCTATGACCCCCTCCGTTTCTTCATCCCCGCTGGAGATTTCTTCCCCCGTGCCGTCCTCGCCGCCTGGAACGAGGAAGCCCAGCGCGCTTTGCGGGAGGGGTGGCCCACCCTGCGCGTGCTCACCCACATGTCCTGGGCCCTGGACCGGCCCCCGGGATGGGAGGGCCTGGCGGAATACGAGGCGGAGATAAACCGGCTTCCAGAGGGTGGAAACTGCATCTTCCTCTGCCAGTACGACCGCCGCCGCTTCCCTCCCGAACTGCAGCTGGACCTGCTGCGCACTCACCCCCAGGTGATCATCGACCGGGAGATGTTCGACAACATCTATTACCTCCCACCCGGTGAGTTCCTGGAGAACATGGCCCCTTCCTTTGTTCTCGAACACCACTTCCAGCACCTGGGAGAGCGGAAGCGGTCCATCCTGCAGATGGAGGAAGCGCGCGCCTTCTCCAAGGCGGTAGTGGACACGGTGCGGGAACCCCTCCTGGTGTTGGACGTCGACCTCCGGATGGTGGCCGCCAACCGGTCCTTCTACCGCACCTTCCGCGTGACCCCGGAGGAGACGGAGGGAAAACCGATCTACGAACTGGGGAACCGACAGTGGGACATCCCCGCCCTGAGGGAGCTCCTGGAGGAGATCGTCCCCCGGAACACCAGCTTCGAGGATTACGCGGTGGAGCACGACTTTCCCCGCATCGGCAGGAAGGTCATGCTCCTCAACGCACGCCGCCTCTACCGGGAGGATGAACGCACCCAGCTCATCCTCCTGGCCATGGAGGACATCACCGAAAGACGGGCCGCCGAGGGGGAACTGCTCCGGCGCGAGAGGTACTTCCATCGCCTGATTGAGAACGCCTTCGACGCCGTCACCGTGCTCGACGCCGAGGGCCGTCACGTGTACGCCAGTCCCTCCACGGAGCGGGTGCTGGGGTGGAAGCCGGAGGAGCTGTTGGGAAAAACCGTCTTCGAGTTCATGCACCGGGAGGACCTTCCGCAGGTCACCCAGGCTTTCCGGAATGGCATCCGACACCCCGGCCAGGTAAATCGCGTCATCCACCGCTGGCGCGACCCGGAGGGGAACTGGCGCATCGTGGAGAGCTCGGGGGTGAACCTCCTGGACGACCCCTACGTGGGGGGCGTGGTGATAAACTGCCGGGATGTCACCCAGCAGACGCTGACCCAGCGACGCGTGAACCGCCTGAACCGGATGTTCCTCTCCCTGGGGGCCGATTTCCTCTCCAACATGGAGATAATCGTCCAGGCCTGCCGGGACATCCTGGAGGGAGAGGCGGCGGCCTACGCCCGCCGGGAGGGAGAAAAACTGGCCCTCCTCACTACCTTTCCCGGCGAGGAGGGCTTCCTTTTGCTCGATGACCTGGAGGTATTCGCCGGGCACCCGTTGCTGCGCGGGGAGGACGCCGGACCCCTTATCATAAAAGGGGATAAAGAGGAGGTGGTCCCGGGGAGGGACCCACTGGCCGTGGCCCATGGTTACCGCTGTTTCGCCGGCCTCCCCGTGATCGTGGGCGATATGGTCAAGGGGGTCCTCTCCGTCTACTGGCAACGGGTTCATGAACTGAACACCGAGGACCTGGAGACCTTCGCCACCCTGGCCCGAACCCTGGCCGTGGAGGAGGAGCGCCTCTCCCGAGAGGAGGGCCTCAAGGGCTTCATCGACGTGGCCTCCCACGAGCTGCGCCACCCGGTGACCATCATCCGGGGCTATGCCCTCACCCTCCGGGAACGCCTCAAGGGGAGGGGCGGAGGGGAGGAGATGGAGATGCTCACCGCCATCGACGAGGGATCCATCCGCCTGGTGCGCCTGGTGGAAAACTTGCTGGATGTCTCCCGCATCGAGCGCGGCCAGCTGGAGCTCGAGTGCCGGGAGACGGAGGTACTCCCCCTCCTGCACCGGGCGGTGGCCGAGGTGGGGATCATGGATCGCAAGGTCACCCTGCGGGCGAAGGGAGAGCTGGGGGCCTGCCGCCTGGACCCGGACCGCTTCCTGGAGGTGATGTTCATCCTGCTGGACAACGCCTTCAAGTTCTCCCCTCCGGGGTCGGAGGTGGTGGTGGAGGCGGAAAGGGACCGGGAAGGATATCTCTTTTCGGTCAGGGACCGTGGGGCCGGTATCCCGGAGAAGGAAAGGGCCCGGGTTTTCGACCGCTTCTACCAGGTGGAGAAGCCCCGCTTCCATTCCAAGCCGGGCGTGGGGATGGGGCTCTACATCGCCCGGGAGATCGTGGAGCGCCACGGCGGAAGGATATGGCACGAACCCAGGGAGGGAGGAGGATCCGTCTTCCGGTTCACCATACCCGGGTAGACCGTTCGGCCCCTGGCAAAGACACCCCGTGGAGAAATCCGGTATGATTTCACTGCACCGGTGTCCCTTATGGTGCGAATGCAATGGCAAATTGTAGAAAATTCAAGGATCTTCGCCGCGCTGGAAGTGCCGGGCTTCCAGCACATATCCTTATCTTCATACCCATACTGGACTTGGGCATGAACATCTAGGTTCGGCTCGAAAGGGGCTTTTCACTTACCCGATCCGTCGCCCAGGACCACCAGGGCGTCCACCACCACCGGGCGCGGGCCGTCCAGGATCACCGGGTTCATGTCCATCTCCCTGACCGCCTCGTACTTCAACCCGATGTCCCCGACGGCGATCAGTATCCTGGCCAGGAGATCGCGGTCCGCGGGCTCCTTGCCCCGGAAGGGCCCCAGTATGGCCTTGGCCTTTATCTCCTCCATCATCTGGAGGGCGTCGTATTTCTCGATGGGAGCCACCCGGAAGGAGGTGTCCTTGAGCACCTCGGTGAATATGCCCCCTAGGCCGAACATGACGCAGGGCCCGAACTGGGGGTCCCGAACCAGGCCGACCACCAGCTCCCTCTCCCCCTTGATCATTTCCTGGACCAGTACCCCGTCGTAATGGTCGTCGCCCAGGTTCTCGATGATCTCCCTGTAGGCCCTCTTGACCTCCTCCGGCCCGTCCAGCCCCACTTGCACCAGGTTGCGCTCCGTCTTGTGGGTGATGTCGGGGCCGCAGGCCTTGAGCACCACGGGATACCCGATCATCTCCGCGGCCTTCAGGGCTTCCTCCTCGCCCAGGACCAGTTCCTCCCTGGTTACCGGGATGCCGTGCTCGGCGAGGAACTTCTTGGCCTGGTATTCGGAAAGGGCCCTCTGCCCCCGGGCCAGCGCCTCCTCTATGATGCCCATGATCTCCTCCGTTGCGTTCTCTTTCCTTTCCCTGCGTTTCGTGAAGAAATATTATCCCAAATCCAGGAGGGTGACAACACGATGAGCCCGATAGGTAGCCTGTTATCGCTTGACAGGGGTCACTGACGTACCCGCCGTTTTATACGGCCGTTATTCAGGAAATCACCCATGGAACCACAAGACCAGCCGAAATACACCAGAGGTGCCTCCCTGTTCCCTCCGCTCTACCCGGCAAGCCCTCACTCGTGTTGCAGGTATCCGTGCCTTTCGCTTTTCTCGCCTTTCTTGACTCCCTATTCCAACAGCGCCATGATGTTCCTGCCCGTCAACTTGTTCCGTAGAATCTCATTCTTCCCTGCCGCTCTGCGCGCAATCCTCAGCGCATACTTGGAGTCGCTTTCCGGCCAGTCGGAACCGAACATCACTCTATCGTGCCCGGCCACTCTAAGGGCCTCTCTCACCACCTTGAGGGGCTGAAAAGAGGTTTCCAGGTAGACGTTTTGGTAACGTTGCGCCAACCAGATAGCTTTCTCCGGATAATATAAACCCATGTGACCGAGGATGAAAGGAATATCAGGAAAAACGGCGATCAGCTTTTCCAGACGCAAGGTGTTTCCAAAGGCAGAATAACCATCTTTTACGACGTAATAATCGAACTCGCCGGTATGGGCCATCACCGGCTTTCCGTAAGGACGGAAGGCTTCCAGGAGATTAAAGTAGAACGGGTCTTCGGGAGCAATGCGCTGGAGTATGGGGTGAATCTTGAGCCCCCGGCATCCTCCTTTCATTTGCAGGTGCAGGTCTTTCTCCCAGTCCTCCGAGGAGGGGTGGACGCTTGCGAAAGGAATGAGCCTGGGTTCACCCCGACAGAGCTCTAAATAGACATCTCCGGTGACAAACGGCGCCACGGGGTGGACTACGCTCTTTTCGATACCATTTTTCTCCATATAGCGTAGGAGGTTTTCCCGGCAGCCCATGGACAGGCGGAGCTGGTTTTCTAGTGCTAAAAGGATACGAGCGTATTCCGGGGGCTCTCCTTTCCATAAGGGATTATGGAATCTCAACCACTCGTAATTCCTGATTAAGAGCCTAGGCATCTTTTCACGCTCAGGATCTGGCGTGACCCCGGGGATGGGCAATTCCAGGTGGGCATGAGCGTCTATGACCGGCATGAAGTTCTCCCTCCTCCCAGGAACTCCGCAATTTATCATGGGTTTTCTTAAACATCAGGGCGGGGGCGAGAATGGACTTTACTCCCGCCCCCGCCGTTCGAGGAATATGGTCCCCTACTTCCGGAGCACCTCGCCTCCCTTTACTCTTCTCCCCTCACAGGGGCTCGACCATGGCGTCATCCTGGTAGAAACGGATCCCCTTCTCCTTGAGGCGCGCGATGAACTCGTCCGGCGGTAGACAGGCCTCGGGTCCCATGACCCCCTTGCCCTCCACCTTGCCCTCCCCGATGAGCTGCACGGCCACCGAGGCGGGCAGGCCGGTGAGGGCGTCCATGTGGGCGGCGGCGCCGTATACAATGTGGACCCAGCGACCCCCCTTCTTCCCGGTGACATCCACGCGACAGGCCGAGCCGGTCTGCGGTGGTTTACCAATATTCTCCAGTGAAGGAAGTGCGCGGTTGAAGAATCTACCCAGCATATCCTTCTTTTTCTCCGTGTCGGTGAGCCTCAGCTTGACCAACAGGTTGGCTAGGGCGACCAGGTAACGCTCCACCAGGCCTCCCTTCAAGGTCACCGTGCGGGCGTTGATATAGCGGGGAATGGTGATGGGCTCAGGATGTCCGGCGTGAAAGACCTCCATCTCGCCAACGGGCTCGGGGAACTTGATCCTTTCCAGTCCCGATCCCGCCGGAACCCAGGTTATGCGACCGTTGATATAAGTGGGGATCATCCCACTCACAGCATGAATATAATGAAGTGTTACCGCCTTTCCCGTCGTATCCGAGGCATGGCAACCCCAAGAAGTGGCGATCTCGTCCACCTCCTCCAGCTGGTCTGCCGCCTTGCGGGCCAGGACGTTGGTGATGCCCGGCGTCCAGCCCACCCCGGTCACGGCGATCACTCCGGCCTTCTTGGCCGCCTCGTCCAGCTCCAGGACCTCGGCGGCGGCATCGTAGTCGTCGCAGATGCTCACGTAATGCGCGCCGGCCTCGATAGCCGCCCGGGCCATCTTGGCCTCGTACTTGTAGAAGGGGCCTGCGGTGCCCAGGGCGATATCGTGGCCCCGGATGAGATCCACCAATCCGGCGTGATCGTCGGCGTCGGCCTTCACCGCCTTGCACTTGGAGCCCAGCTCCGCGGCCAGCTCCTGGGCCGCCTCCAGGTTGTAATCGGCGATGGTCACCTCAGTGACCATTTCCGCCGCCGCCAAGTCCTTCACCGCCAGCCTGCCCATGGCTCCCGCTCCTCCGATAGCGATGACCTTCATCCTCATCTCCTCCTTTCCCTTCCTTTGGTCAACATTTCCTTCAAGGGGTGCGTTTCCTTCTGAAAACCGGCATATTCATTCCGCTCTCCCCAGTAATAGCCGGGATTCCTTTCGAACTGCCCACACCTGGCATTTACAGCACTTTCTTTTCCCCGATACTTCATCCCATCCGAATTCAACCCTTCTAGGTAGCTAAATCCATAGGGTTTCAGCTTTCACCAGCACTAATTTACGGGTGCAACACGGACCACAATGCTCCGGCTCAGCGGGGCGTGGGAGGTTTTAACCCGTTCAGCAGAGCTCCGAAAACAAGTCGCAGCCCTTCTCCGATGTCGAAATTTTCCTCGTTCTCCAACCATTCCAGCTCCAGACCTTCGGCGGTTCCCAGCATAGCCAAGGCCAGCTTTTCCGGATCCATGCGCCTTAGGACTCCCTCCTCCATTCCCTGCCGCGCTAGGGCGGCGATGGCCTTCCTCATCCCCAGGTAATAGGAGGTTACCTTGCGCACATACTCCTGGTCGAAGATGTAATGGCGATCGGCCCGGAACTTCCAGAGCAGCCGGCAGTGCTCCTTCTCCAGGTAATAGAGCCTGGTAACCTCTTCCATTAGGCGGTCGAACTTCTCCCGGAAACCGCCCTCCCAATCCACGGCTTCCTCGAGCAGGGAGTGGAAGGCAGAGAGCATGTCCTCCACCAGTGAAAAGGCCAGTTCCTCCTTGGACTTCCAGTACCAGTAGATGGTGCCCTTTCCTAATCCGGCTGCCTCGGAGATCTCCGTCACCGTGGTGTTGTGGAAACCCTTCTGAGAAAAGAGGGCCAGGGCGGCTTCCTTTATCTGCTTTTCACGCTTTTCCTTGACCGGGTTAACCCTTCTGGCCAAGCAGCCATCCTCCATAATATCGACCGACCATCCGGTCGACATTATTGCAGATGGTCCTCCGCCTGTCAAGGGAATCCCCTCCTCCGCGGGGGACCCGAGGCCCACCGGAAAAGGACCGCGTGCCGCGGGATACGCATTCCACGGGGCACGGATGGAGCGCCTCTACACCCCTTTTTCGCCCTCTTTCCCGGAAAGAGACGTCTTCAGGGGCGAAGACGGGTGGGGGCGAAAATCCTGGACTGCTTCCATGTCTTTCTTCCGCGATGGAAGGAGGCAGAGGCGGTTGTCGGCCCCCGTTCCCTCAACAGCTTCCCCCGCCGACCTCCCCTGCGAAGCGGTAGTTGAGGGCCTCCTCCACCACCAGGTGTGAACCCGACTGCGCTTCCACTACCGGCACATCCGAGGAGATGGCGCAGGAGAACTCCCTTCCCGGGAGGACGTCGTCGGCCCGCAGAGTACATCGCGAGCGGGCGGGCACCGCAAGGCTGACCGTCTTTATACCCTCCCCATGTAAGAGCCGTACCTCCACGGACCCATCCCGGTCGCCCTGGTAGAGGACCAGGAAATAGGTGTCGAAGCCCTCCCCCGTGTAGCCCTCTGCGAAATACTATCACTTGGAAGGAACCTGTGCCTTTGCGGTATGCCCGTCGGTGACGTTCCCATAGTGGAAATATATGGAACGCTGCACCTCCACCCCGGAGTACGCGTCCAACCCCACTCCCACGGAGACTTCCCCGACGCGCCAGGTCATTGAGGTGAAAGGTGACCCGGAAACGGGGTGGGAGCGCCACCTCCCGCCGCAGCAGAGGTCCCTCCGGGCCAAAGAGGTCCAGGGTGGCCACCACCCGGGTCCCGCCGCCGTTGGCCAGGAGCAGGTAGGTATGGAAGAGATCGGTCCCGGGTCGGATTAACCCCCTACGGAGGTCCTATTTCCCAGGCCGGGAGGAGCATGGATGCGGTCTTTAAGGGTTTCACGCCGGGTCCCAGGCTCGGGACCCGCCAGAACTCGCCTTCCCGTGTGCTCGCTGGAGAGCTGCAACCCCTGAAGAGGTAGAGCATGCGGCGCTCATCTTAGAAAAAAGAGGGGGAATTCCTTCCCCCTCTCCATGACCAGGGACCAGATAGCCCTTATCCTATCCCCACCGACTTTCACGGCCGATCCGGGACGACGGCCCCGGCTAGAAACCCTGGGGTACCACTGCTTCCCCAAGGTCCTCCTATACCCCGGGGATATCAAATTTCAAGACCTGACCCCATCAGCCGAGGAGGTGGCGGGCGATGACCACGCGCTGGATCTGGTTGGTCCCCTCATAGATCTGGGTGATCTTGGCGTCGCGCATCATGCGTTCCAGGGGGTACTCCACCATGTACCCGTAGCCGCCCAGCACCTGCACCGCGTCCACGGTGACCTTCATGGCCACGTCGCTGGCGAAGCACTTGGCCATGGCGGAGACCGCGGAGGCCTCGCGTCCCGCCCTCTCCACCAGGGAAGCGGAGTAATACACCAGCTGGCGGGCGGCCTCGATCTGCATGGCCATGTCCGCCAACATGAACTGTATGCCCTGCAGCCGGGCGATGGGAGCGCCGAACTGCACCCTCTCCTTGGCATAGGCCACGGCGTGGTCCAGGGCTCCCTGGGCCAGGCCCACCGCCTGGGCCCCGATGGTGGGACGCGTGCGGTCCAGGGTCATCATGGCGATCTTGAAGCCCTCGCCCTCCTTGCCCAGGAGGTTCTCCGCCGGGACCTCCATGTCCGTGAAGATGAGCTCGGTGGTCTGGGAACCGCGGATGCCCATCTTGTGCTCGATCTTCCCCACTTCGAAGCCGGGGAAGTCCTTCTCCACGATGAAGGCGGAGATTCCCTTGACCCCCGCGCTCTCGTCCGTCTTGGCGAAGATGGAGTAGGTATCGGCGATGCCCCCGTTGGTGATGAAGCACTTCTGGCCGTTGATCACGTAAACGTCGCCCTTGCGCACCGCCCTGGTGCTCATGGCCGCGGCGTCCGACCCGGCCCCCGGCTCGGTGAGCCCGAAGGCGCACTGCTTCTCCCCTCGCGCCAGGGGTGGGATGTACTTGCGGAGCTGGTCATCGTTCCCGGCCAGCAGGATGGGGGTGGAACCCAGCTTGTTCACCCCCAGGATGAGGCTGGTGTTCACGCACACCCGGGCCAGCTCCTCGATGGCGATGCACACGCTGAGGAGGTCCGCTCCCGCCCCGTCGTACTCCTCGGGGAAACACAGGGCCAGGAGGTCGTTGTCCCGCAGGAGCTCGAACATGTCCCAGGGATACTCGCCCTTGGCGTCGATCTCCGCCGCCCGCGGTTCCACCTTCTCCTTGGCCAGCTGGCGGACCGTCTGCTGCAACATCTTCTGCTCTTCGGTCAGCTCGTACATCTTTCCTTCCTCCTTCCGTCCCGAGACCGGTCCCGGCGCGCGCCACGATCCCGCCCTTGGAACGATCTTACGACTACCTCCACTTAACAATCACCGTTATTATGTATCATTTTCCGTCCCCCGTTGCACGCGGTAAGGTCGTCCGCGCTTCCAGGGAACGGGTACGGGAGGGTGCTCAATCCACCCGGATGACCATGCCGTCTCCCTGGCCGCCGCCCCCGCATATCCCGGCGGCCCCGTAGCCGCCTCCGCGCCGGCGCAGCTCGTAGGCCAGGGTGGTGACGATGCGGATGCCGCTCACCCCGATGGGATGCCCGAAGGCGATAGCCCCGCCGTTGACGTTGACATTCTCCATCTCCGCGGGATCGAGGCCCAGGAGCTCCGTGGACCGCCAAACCACGCTGGCGAAGGCCTCGTTTATCTCCACCAGCTTCATGTCCTTGACCTCCAGGCCGGCCTTCTTCAGGGCGTTCAGGATGCCCAGGGCTGGCTGGGGATGGAGGTCGGCAAACTCACCCGCGCTCCAGCCGTAGCTGACGATGGTGCACAGGGGCTCTAGTCCCAGCTCCTGGGCCTTGTCCGCGCTCATGACCACCGCGGCGCAAGCCCCGTCGTTGATCTGGGAAGCGTTGCCGGCGGTAATGGACCCTTCCTTGTCGAAGGCCGGCTTGAGAGCGGCCAGCTTCTCCACCGTGGTATCCGGGCGTACACCCTCGTCCCTGTCGAAGATGACGGGTTCCCCCTTCTTCTGAGGGATCTCCACGGGGACTATCTCCTCCGCCAGCAGGCCCTTCTCCATAGCCGCAGCGGCTCTCTGGTGGGAACGGGCCCCCACCAGATCCATCTGCTCCCGAGTGATGCCGTACTTACGAGCCCAGAGGTCGGCGCCCATGCCCATGTGCATATTCTCGAAGGCGTCCCACAGCCCGTCGTGGATCATGCCGTCCACCAGCGTACCGTTGCCCATGCGGTAGCCGAGGCGCGCCTTGGGCACGTAGTAGGGAGCGTTGGTCATGGACTCCTGGCCCCCCACGACGACGATCTCCGCCTCCCCCAGCTTGATCATCTGGTCGGCCATCTCCAGGGCGGACATGGAGGAGATGCACACCTTGTTCACGTTGATGCACCAGACCTCCTTGGGGATGCCGCCCTTCACCGCCGCCTGGCGGGCGGTTATCTGCCCTTGTCCGCCGGTGAGAACCTGTCCCACGATTACGCAGTCCACGGACGCCGGGTCGACCCCGCTCCTCCGCAGAGCCTCCCGGATGGCAATCCCTCCCAGTTCCTGGGCGGTGAAGTCCTTGAGGGCCCCTGCCAGCCTGCCGAAAGGTGTCCGCGCCGAGCTTACGATGACCGTCTCCTTCATCTCCTACCTCCCTGGTGCCGCGATCGATGCCACTTTTCCTTTCCCGACCCGAACCTGGAACCGGTCTTTCCGTTCCGACTTCTCCTTGCGAGCCTCACCTGCCGCTCTCGCGGCTACAGGCCCAGCTCGCGGGAGATGACCATCCTCTGCACCTCCGAGGTGCCCTCCCCGATCTCCAGGATCTTGGCGTCCCGGAAGAACCTGGAAACCGGGTACTCGTCCATGAAACCGTAGCCACCGAATATCTGCACCGCCTGGGTGGTGGCGCGCATGCACATCTCCGAGGCGAAGAGCTTGGCCATGGAGGCCTCTTTGGTATGGGGAACCCCGGCGTCGCGCATGGCCGCCGCCTTGTAGACCATGTTGCGGGCCAACTCGATCTCCGTGGCCATGTCCGCCAGCTTGAAGGACACCCCCTGGAACTTGCCGATGGGTTGCCCGAACTGTACCCGCTCCTTGGCGTAGCGCAGGGCCTCCTCGAAGGCCCCCTGCGCGGTTCCCACGGCCAGGGCAGCGATGGCGATGCGCCCCCCGTCCAGGCAGTCCAGGAACTGCTTGAAGCCCTCTCCCCTTTTGCCGATGAGGTTGGACTCGGGCACCTTGCAGTCCACGAAATTCAGCTCCCGGGTGTCCGAGGCGTGCCAGCCCATCTTCTTGTACTTGGGGGCGATGTTGTAACCGGGAGTACCCTTGGGAATGAAGATATTGGAGATCTCCTTCTTCCCGCTGGGGCGGATGCCGGTGACCGCGGTGATGGTCACCACCCCGCTCATCTCCGTGCCGGGGTTGGTGATGAAGCACTTGGTGCCGTTGATAACCCAGTACCCGTCCTTGAGCTCCGCCCGGGTCTTGGTGTTTCCGGCATCCGAGCCGGCCTCCGGCTCGGTGAGCCCGAAGGCGCCCAGCATCTTGCCCTGGGCCAGGGGGACCAGCCATTCCCTCTTCTGCTCCTCCGTCCCGTAGTAATAGAAGGGCGCCGAGCCCAGGGAGATGTGGGCCTCCACGGTTATGGCGCAGGACCCGTCCACCCTGGCCAGCTCCTCCACGGCGATGGCGTAGGCCAAGTAGTCCCCGCCCGCCCCGCCGTACTCCTCCGGCCAGGGAATGCCCAGCAGCCCAAGCTCCCCCATCTTGCGCACGATGTCGTAGGGGAACTCGCCAGTCTCCCACAGGTGGTCTACATGGGGGCGGATCTCCTGCTCAGCGAAGTCGCGGACCGTCTGGCGAAACAGCCGCTTTTCCTCGTCCAGTTCGAACAACATGCGCATCACCTGCCTCACCTCGAGCTCCCTGCCTTACCTCATCCGCAGGATGGTTCCATAAACGGGGACCGCCGGAAGGACCGTTGAGGCCCGGCCCCCCAGGGATCGTCCGGGCGGACTTAATCCCGTGGGGGATTATATAGCAAACCACGAGATAATCCAAAGTCACCGCGTTTCCTTATCCCCGACAAAATCGAGAATCTACCTATTCTTAACCTACCCCCGGGGCCGACCGGGTCGGTCGCACCGAGCCCTCCTCAACCCGGTTTCTTCTTTCCGGGAACGTTTCGAGAAAGATCCGGGGTCAGTCCCTTTCCGTTGCCGGCTCCTAACATGGCTAGCGGTAGAGGTCTCCGGTCACGCCAGCAATAAAAGCTCCTGCCGATGATCTCCCCTTCTACAACTTCTATCCACGTGGCCGACCAGGTCGGCAGCGAGTCTTCCTATCCCTGGTTTCTTCCTTGCGGGGAGGTTTCGCGTTGGCGAGCGAGACCGCTACCCGGAGGCCCCTTCACTCATATACCCCCGGGGGTATCAAAATTCAAGACCTGACCCCACGGCAGGCGATGCCGAGGGGGCGGGAGTCGTTACCCAATCCCAGCTCCGAGGGCCGGAAGCACCCACTCCTTACCACCAGGGTGAGGGGGTAAACCCTCCTCCACCGTCCAGGAGGCACGGTGTAAGAGAAGGTGTGCCAGCCGTGACGCTCCAATCGGGCCTCACCCAGCTTTTTGCTCCCCAGCCTCAACTCCACCTCCACGGGCCGGGACCACGGAGAGGGATGGAAGGTGGCCAACTCCATGATCAACGTTGTCTCCTTCGGGGACGCGGGCATGAGCAGCCGGGAGCGCGGGCCCGACCACCGGAAGGGCCTCTCCTCCCCCGCGGGCCTTTCGGGGGCATACCACCCCGGGCCCCAGTGAGCCGGGTTTTCGGGGCGCGCTTCCCCCACCAGCCCCGTCCCGGAGAACCTCCCCCGCAGGTAGGAGACCATGTCCCCGGGAAGGGGGCGCATGAGCCGGCCCGCCACCGCTTGACGTAGCTTGCGGCGCAGGGCCTGCAGTGGCGAGAGGACGAGCAGGAGGATATAGCGCAGGACACCTGGAACCAGGCCCTTAGCCAGCGGAGCCCCTCCACCCTCCTTCACCGCCCGGAAGGCCAGCGAGGCTATCCTCCCCTTCGCCGCCCGCACCTCCACGATGTTGAACCCAGCGCGGCGCAGGAGGTGCGCCCAGGTCCAGAGCGGGTAGGATCCCTCGTGGGCTCCCTTCCTCTCCTCCTCCGGCGTCTCCCGCCAGGGCACCCAAAGGGGCTCGTTGGCCGCCACCAGCAGGCCCCCGGGCCTCAGCACCCTCCTCACCTCGGCCAGCAGGGCGGGAAGGTCCGGGGAGTGGTGCAGGGTGGCGGTGGCCGCCACCACGTCGAAGGAATCCTCCCGGAAGGGAAGTCGGTGCATGTCGCAGAGCACCCGGTGGATGCGGAGTCCCTCCGCCTCCTCGAAGAAGCGGCCGCATCCCAGGCCCATGACCTCATCCTCCAGGATGTCCACCGCCACCACCTCCGCCCCACGGCGGGCGAAGTGGGCGGAGAACCAGCACCTGCCGGCGCCCAGTTCCAGGACCCGGAGTCCCCGGAATTCGATGCCCTTACAGATACCGAAGGCCTCCCGGCCGTGTCTCCGCCAGGTCTCCAGGTCGGAGAGGGGAAGGGAGCAGCCCTCCAGCATGGGAAGGGCCAGGATGGTCCGACGGTGCTCCTCCCATTCCTCCGGGGTGGATGGCTCGCCCGGGCGGAAGCCGTGGAAGGCCTCTCGCTCCCTCACCACCTCCGGCGAGGGATCGGTCAGGAAATCGAGGATACCTCCCCGCACCCTGTATTCCCTGCCACATGAAAGGCAAACGACAGGCGGGTCCTCATCGCTCCCGCCGGTCTTGGAAGATGCCCGGAGCTCCCCCCCTGCGCAAACCAGGCAGCGCATTATCGCCAACAACCCGGAATCCTTCCTTCTGCCCGCTTCCATGGTGCTCAAACCTTCCAAGGGACAACCTCGGTGATGGCAATCGGACTTCCGCCGCCTTTCCAGGACATCGACGTCCGAACATGCTACACATCCCGCCAGGAGCAAGGCACGTATTCGATCACCAGGGCCGGTTCGTGGGTCACGAATTCCTCTGTCGGAACTTCGCCGGTGACACTGACCCTGACGCTCCTGACCATGTGCTGCCCGCCCCGGGAGGGAACCCTCTCCATGGACAGGAGGCTCCCGCCTTTCGGAATATCGAACTCGCTGCTCGAAAAGCCCCACCTGCGCTGGACCTTGTCGGAATCCATGAACATCCCTTCGGCTCGGAGTAGGGATAAACCCTCCAGGGTGCGTGCACGAACAGTTCACAGATACTTATCCTGCCCTCCTCGTCAATAAGATAATAATCGTCCCCTTCTTTCTCAGCCCGGTCGAAGATGAAGACGACATCTCCCGGCCTCCCTTCAAGGGGCCTTCCGCACAGGATGAGAAACGAGTTCTTCTTCAACACCGGCCTCAGCAGTTCCGGTGCGCGATCCATGATCATCAAATCCCTCTTGGACATGGTGCCCCCGCTGTAGACCACCGCTCCCTCGGGCCCCCTTAGAGGATAATACCTCGATGCAAAGTACGTAAGACCGGGCATGGTCCCGATGTCACCACCCAGGCAAACAACCTGTTCCCGCAAAGGGTCGGGCAGCGCGGCGACAGCGGGTGTCAAGGGGCACGACGAAAGGGGCGGGAACGTCCCGCCCCTCCATCCGGCGTCTTCGTCTCAGGCCTCAAGCGGGGGCGAAGCCCACGATGTCCTCGATGCCCCCCTTGCGGTCCTTCTTGGCCTTGAGGACCGGCTTCACCGCCATGCCCACCTCAACCTCCCCGGGCTTCACCCCGGTCAGGTAGTGGACGAAACGGCAGTCCGTGCCGTCCATGTCGATGAGGGCCAGGATGACCGCCTCCTCCTTGGGGGACTCGTCCCTGTTGCGGTGCACCACCGTGTAAGCGTACACCTTCCCCGTGCCGGGCACGGCGAAGGTGCCCTCCAGCTTGCCCAGGCACCGCTCGCAGAAGACCCGCGCCGGGAGGTAGGTGACCCCGCAATCCTCGCACCGGGAAGCCAGGAACTTGCCCTCTTCCTTCAGGGCCCGGAAGAAGGTCTCCAGCCCCAGCCCGAAGGTGTACACGTAATTGACCGGGATCTCGCCTTCCCAGTAGGTCAGGTCCACGTTGCGGTTCGTCCTCTCCGTAAGACCCATGCTCTCACCCCCTCACCGGCTTGAAGTAGAGGATGTCGGTGATGGCGCCCTCCCGTTCCTCGGGTTTCTTCCATACCGCCTGCACCCTCATGCCTATCTTGATGTCCTCCGGCTTCACCTCCCCCAGGAGGTGGAGGATGCCCATCCCCGGCGAGGCGCCGTCGATCTCGATGACCGCCGGCAGGTGGGGCTTCTCCCCCTTCTTGATGCGCGAGGCGTCCCAGTTCACGTAGCAGATGGAGAAGGTGTTCACCCGCCCCGTGTCCTGCACGTAGACCCACTCGTCGGTGGGCCGCCAGCACAGCTCGCAGAACATGCGCGGGGGAAGCATGATGCGGCGGCACTTATTGCACTTGCGGGCAATGATGCGCCCCTCCTTGAGCTCCGTCAGGTACCTCCCGATGGCCACCCCATTGTCCCAAGCATACTTGAGGTTGGGGGTCCAGGGTAGGCTCAGCAGCTTGCCCTCCTTGAGGTCGGATTCCTTGTAATGGGTGGCTCCCAGCTCGAATTTCTCCAGTTCCATGGCGCACCCCCTTATCTCCGCAGGACCACTACCGTACCCACCTGCATGAGGTCCCCCCAGGCCTGGGCCAGGCCGCAGCGTGGATTTCCCGGCACCTGGCGCTTTCCGGCCTCTCCGCGCAGCTGCAGGAAGATCTCGATGACCTTCATGAGGCCGGTGGCGGCGATGGGGTTTCCCACCCCCAGGGCCCCACCGGAGGGGCACATGGGACGGTCGCCGTCCCGCTGGGTCTTCCCATCCAGGAGCATCTCCACCGCCTTCCCCCGGTCGGCCAGGAGCAGGCCCTCCATGTGATGCAGTTCCTTGTAGTCGAAGGGATCGTAGGGCTCGGCGATCTCGATCTCCTTCTGGGGCTCCTTGATCCCCGCCATCTCGTAGGCCATGCGCGCCGCCTTCTCCACGTAGCGGGGATAGGCCAGGTCACGGGTGGCCCAGTAGGCGGTATCCAGGTTCCAGCCCACCCCGTCGATCCACACCGGCTTGTCGGTGATGCGCTTGGCCACGTGCTCCGAGGCCAGGACGATGGCCGCGGCGCCGTCGGAGGCCGGGCTTATATCCAGGCGGTTCACCGGCCAGGCCAACACCTCGGAGTTGAGGACGTCCTCCACGGTGATCTCCATGGGGAGCTGGGCCGATGGGTGGTCCATGGCATTCTTCTTGTTCTTCACCGAGACCAGGGCGATCTCTTCCTTGGTGATGCCGTAGGTCTGCATGTAGCGGTTCATCTCCAGGGCGAAGATCCAGATAAGGGTGGGGTTAAGGGGCTGCTCGGTGGTGTGGTCGAAGATGGTCTTGAAAGCCCCCTGGGGATGGGGGTGGCAGGAGCTCATCTTCTCCGAGCAGACCACCAAGCAGGTGTCGAACATTCCGGAGGCCACGTGGAACCACCCGTGGATGGGAGCGAAAACGCCCGTACCGCCGCCCACGAAGTGGCGCATGTAGGGCTTGCGCCATCCCCCGGAGCCGTCGGAGAGGTACTCCCCCTTCATGTGCACGCCGTCGAAGGCGTCCGGCGCCGTCCCCAGGCTCACGCACTCGATGTCCTTCATGGTCAGCCCGCAGGAGTCCAGGGCCATCTTGGCCGCCTGGAAGGCCAGTTCTTTCCCCGTCTCCTGGGCGCGGCGCACGAACTTGGTTATCCCGGCACCGACTATGGCAACCCTTCGGTAAGCCATTCTCTCACCTCCCCACCTAATCCGCGCACAGCACGGCCACTGCCGCCGAGGTGGAGGGGATTCCCCTCCAAGCCTGGGCCACTCCCACGCCGGCCCCGGCCACCTGGCGGGCTCCCGCCTCGCCGCGCAGCTGCAGGACCAGTTCCAGGACCTTCTGGGCGCCCGAGCACTCAAAGAGATGCCCCACGCCCAGGCCGCCCCCGGAGGTGTTCACCGGTAGGGTTCCCTCCAGGGAGGTCTTGCCGTCCTCGGTGGCCTTCCCCGCCGTGCCCTCGTCGAAGAGCCGCAGGGCCTCCAGGTGCTGCAGCTCCTTGAAGCTTATCTCGTCGTTGACCTCGGCCAGGTCGATCTCCTTGGCCGGGCACTTGATGCCGGCCATGCGGTAGGCCATGTCCCCGGCCAGTTTTACCGCCACGGCGTCCACCCAGTCCCGGCTCTCCAAGGTGGGGCTGTCCGTGGACCAGCCGATGCCGGTTATCCACACCGGCTTATCGGTGAGACTGCTGGCCAGCCTCTCGGAGCAGAGCACCATGACCACCGCCCCGTCCGCGTAGGGGGCGATGTCCAGCAGGTGCACGGGCTCCGCCACCGGCTCGGATTCCAGTACCTGGTCCACGGTCACGGAGGCCCCGTATCCCGCCAGGGGGTTGAGGAGAGCGTTGGCCTTGTTCTTGACCACCACGGCGGCGCACTGCTCCCGGGTGGCCCTGCCCTCCACCAGGAAGCGGTTCATCTCCAGCCCAGCCACCGCGTAGGGGGTGACGTCCAGGGGCCGGTTGAGGACCGGGTCCAGGGCGAAGTTGATCATCTCGGGTATGGTCTTCATGTTGCTGGCCTTGCTCAGCGCCTGGACCACCACGATGTCGAACTTGCCGGTGAGAATGTGCATGACCCCCACGGCCAGGGAGTGCATGAAGTCCCCCGGAATGGTCTGCACCGGCTTGAGCACCGCTCCCAGCTGGTCGTTGCAGTACTCGTCGGAGATGCTGTATCCCTCCAGGAAATCCTCGGAGGTGCACACGAAGGAATCCACGTCCTTGGGCTCGACGCCCGCCTCCTCATAGGCTTTCACCGCCGCCTCGTAAGTGAGCTCGCGGTAGGAAACCCCCGGGGAAACGGAGGTGAAGGCGGTGTAGCCGACGCCCGCGATGGCTACCCTTTCACGCATAAGCAACCTCCTTGCACTAAAAATCTGCCTGTCATTTTCTGGAAACAATGTGGAATTCGGACCACCTCCCCCCTTATGTCCTCCCTGCTGCTTGACGATCGTTGTCTTTACTGCATGTGGGGCCTGGCGAACTCGAAGTATACCTGGGCCGTCTGGCGCAGTTTCTCCTCGTTCTCCTCCGGAAGCTCCTTGGTCACCTTGGCCGGAACCCCCATGACCATGGAGCGAGGGGGTATCTGCATTCCCTGCGGGACCACCGCTCCCGCGGCCACCACGCTGCCGTGGCCCACCACCGCGCCGTCCAGGATCACGGCGTTCATACCTATCACGCAGTTGTCCTCCACGGTGGCCCCGTGGAGGATGGCCCCGTGCCCACAGGTCACGTAGTTTCCCACCGTCACCGGGCCGTGCAGCACGCAGCAATCCTGTATGCTAGTATATTCTCCCACCACGATTTCCCCGCGGTCGGCGCGCAGCACGGCGTTGTACCAGATGCTGGAGTGGGAACCCACCTTTACGTCCCCTATGAGCTGAGCCCCCTCCGCCAGGAAGGCGTCGGGAGACACCCGCGGCGACTTGTCACGGTAGGGCACGAGCATCGGGTCTACCTCCCCTTCCTCCGTCGTAACCTCATCCTTCCGCGGGCCGCAGGCGAGGCAAGCGCGGCACCGTCGCTCCTGGCGGCCGGAAAACGACAAGTTATTATAACATCCGCCTCGCACCAGTTTGAATGCTTGCTTCGGGTGAGGTCCGGCGGTTTTCGCCCCGGCCTCAAGACCGCCTCGGTCGCCCTCCCGACCTCCTGGAGGCTTTTCGACCCCCGGACCGGAGTTCCGACCGCCCCCTTCGAGTGCCTCACGGAGAGACCCTCCCTCCGCCCATCGACCCGCTTGTTTTCCACGAAAAACAGGGCGATCTTCCTGTTCGCTTCCAATTCCCGGGGCCTCGTTAAAACGAAACTTCCGAAGATCCTTCGTCTCCCGTTTTCCCCCGCCCAAGGTGGTGGAAATGACGTCCACCTTGTTTTCCACGATCATATTTCATGTTTTGCAGGGGCGAACGACGACGTCTCGCAAAGATCGAGGGATTGTTTTCGCAAGTAACGCGAAATGCACGATGACCGGCCCGAAACGTCCGGAACCTGCGCGGCATGACCTTTCCCTTCCTCAAGTGAGCCGGGCGCGAAGTCGATAACATGGAGCGGAATCGGCGGTTGGAGCTTACGAAGGAACCGGCGGTAACGGGGAAGGCGCGTGTAAGCGCCCCCGGCGAGCTTCTAAAGGAGGAAGATTGGCGGATAAATATTACTGTCCCCAGTGTCTCACCTACGGAGAACCGGGGGCCGAGTTCTGCACCTCCTGCGGAGCCAAACTGGTCCCTCTCATGCGCATCGTCATCATGCCCTTCGTGGAGAGCGGACAGGAGCCTGAGGACCTCGGGGAATACCGGGAGTTGGTGGTAAGGGACGGCGAACTTTCCCCGGCCATGGCCATAGGCTGCCAGCTGTACATGCAGAGCGACCTTGAGAAATCGCGTCTCATGGCCAGCCAGAAGGAGCTTTATTTCCGGGAGGCGGAACGCATGCTTCCCCGCCTGGTGAAGAGCTACCTGGAACCCTTGGTCTTCTACGACATACCGGACCTGGACGAGGTGGAGAAAATAACCGAGGAAGCGGCGGACGTGCCCACCGAGCTCTTCGTCATCATCCAGAACCGCTACGACCCCGAATACCTCTTCCTACCGGAGATCGATTACTTCTTCTTCCGCTATCCCCGCTTGCATACCTCGGGAACCGGCCAGGACGCCGGGTTTGGTTTCGTGCGACTCAGCGCCTTCCTGCTGGACAACCGGGAGAACCGCATCGTCAGCAGGGGCTCGGGTTGGGGGCTGGAACTCTACCAGGCCCCGGAAACCATGCTGGACGAGAACTTCACCGTTCCCCTCGAGGAACAGATGGAGGTCATGCAACAGGCGGCCTCCCGGGCCGTGGAATCCCTGCTGCGGACCATGAAAATGATAAAGTAAGCCCCTCGCCGCGCGGATGGGCTTGCACAAAGCGCACGCTCACCTCCCCTGGAAAGAGAAACCCCCGGGGGCCGCCCGTCGAGTCTCCCGGAAAGGAAAGCGGGATCACCCTACCTTGCGTATGGGTGCATACTGCAGGAGGAGCAGCTTCTCCCCCACCTCCCGGAAATGGACGGTTATCTCCGGGCCGCTCCTCCCCCGCGACACCCCCATGACCGTTCCCTCCCCCCATACCTCGTGCACCACCCGGTCCCCCACCCGGTAGGAGGTGGCCAGGGACTCCAGCCTCCGGTCCTCCAGGATCTCCAACGCCCTTCCCCTCTCCCACTGGAAGGTGGAGAGCACCTCCAGGCAGCGGGGAGGGATATCCCTTATGAAGCGGGACTCGGGCAGGAACCGGAGGTCTCCGTACTGGGAACGGGTGGCGGCCCCGGTGAGATAGAGGAGGTCCTTGGCCCGGGTGACCCCCACGTAGAAGAGCCGCCTCTCCTCCTCCATGCTCGCCTCGCTCTCCATGCACCGCAGGTGGGGGAAGACGCCGTCCTCCATGCCCACGATGAACACCACCGGGAACTCCAGGCCCTTGGCGTTGTGCAGGGTCATGAGGGTGACTGCACCCTCCTCCTCGTCGTAGAGGTCGATCTCCGCCACCAGGGAAGTGCGCTCCAGGAAGGCCTCCAGTCCCTCCCCGGGGTGTACGGCATGGAACTCCGCGGCCGCGTTCAGCAGCTCCTCCAGGTTCTCCAGCCTCCCTTCCGCCTCGAAAGTGCCCTCGCGGCGCAGGGCCTCCAGGTACCCGGTGCGCTCCAGGACCAGGCGCATGAAATCCGGCAGGGGCGTATCCGCCGACCGGCCGCGCAGCCCCTCCACCAGCTCCACGAACTCGCCCAGCTTGCGCCGGGCCGCCTGCCCCAGGGAGGGCACCTCCTCCGCCCGGCGCACCGCCTCCCACAGGGAGACCCCTTCCTTCCTGGCAAAGTTTTCCAGATGAGCCAGGGTGGTCTCCCCTATCCCCCGCCGGGGCTCGTTGATGATGCGGCGCAAGTTGACGGCGTCGTCAGGGTTGAGGATGAACTTCAGGTAGGCCAGGACGTCCTTGACCTCCTTGCGTTCGTAGAACTTGAAGCCCCCCACTATCTTGTAGGGGATGCCGGCGCGCAAAAGGACCTCCTCGAAGGGCCGCGACTGGGCATTGGTGCGGTAGAACACGGCAATGTCCCGGTGGCGGTAACCCCGCTCCTCCACCAGGCGGTCTATCTCCGCCGCCACGAAGGCCGCCTCCTCCGAGCCGGAGGGGGCGAAGAGGTAGCGGATGGATTCCCCCTCCTCGCGGTCTGTCCACAGGCGCTTCTCCCGGCGGCCGGCGATGCGCGAGACCACGTGGTTGGCGGCCTCCAGGATAATCCGCGTGGACCGGTAGTTGCGCTCCAAGCGGACCACCTTGGCCTCCGGAAAATCGCGCTCGAATTCCAGGATGTTCCTCAGGTCGGCTCCCCGCCAGGAATAGATCCCCTGATCGTCATCGCCCACCACGCACAGGTTGCGGTGGGCGGCGGAAAGCAGGCGTACCAGGCGGTACTGCGCTGGGTTAGTATCCTGGTACTCGTCCACGTTTATGTGGGTGAACCTCCGCTGGTAATGCTCGAGGACGGCGGGGAAGAGCTCGAAGAGGGCGATGGTGTTGAGTAGAAGGTCGTCGAAGTCCATGGCATTGTTGCGCCGCAGCTCCTCCTGGTAGGAGAGGTAGACGTCGGCGGCCACCTGGGTGAGGTCGTCGTGGACCCGGCGCCGGAAGTCCTCGGGAGAGACCATGTCGATCTTGGCCTTCTCGATCACCGCCCGCACCATGCGCGGCGGAAAGCGCTTGACGTCCAGGTCCAGCTCCCGCATCACCCGGCCGACCATGCGCAGCTGGTCCTCGTCGTCGTAGATGACGAAGTTCCTGCGGTAGCCCAGCCTCTCCGCCTCCCGGCGCAAGATGCGGGCGCAGGCGGCGTGGAAAGTGGAGATCCATATGGAGGAAGCCCGCGGCCCCACCAGGCGATGTATCCTCCCCCGCATCTCCTCCGCCGCCTTATTGGTGAAGGTGATGGCCAGGATGTTCTCCGGGGCCGCCCGCCCGGAGGCCACCAGGAGGGCCACCCGGTAAGTGAGCACGCGGGTCTTCCCGCTCCCCGCCCCGGCCAGGATGAGCAGGGGACCGTCGAAATGGAGAGCCGCTTCCCGCTGCTCCGGGTTGAGCTCCTCCAGTATCTCCGCTTCCTTCCTTCCCAGCACCGCGCTACCTCCGGACATCCGCATTTCCTCAAGACTATAATACAGCCGAGGGACATCCGCGCCGCGAACCGACAGGTCTGCACCGAAAAGCGGCCGGGCTGTAAAAGTACCCTGCGCGCCTTATACTGGGTAAAAAACCCAGGGCGCCATGCCCGGGGTATTCAAGCGGCATGCGATGGTTTCCTCCTTGACCTTCGCTACATCATGTTCCTGGCGGGACCCTAAAAATCCCCGTCGGAATAAGACCGGGGCGGGAGCGGAGGTTCTACTGACTTTCGTGATCGCTGCCACGCTCCGGAAAGGCAAAGGCGGCGAAGCCGATGGGGTTGATATCCGGCACCTTCAGGCGGACCCCGAAACGCAAAATCTATGCGCCATGAATCGTACAGGAAAAAAGAGAGCTCTGGGGCGCGAGGTTAAAAACCCGCTCCCGCCGGGTATTAGAATAACAGTGTGCCCGGCGGACCTGAACCAACGCGGCGAGGGACGGGCCGTTCAAATTCCTGTACCCCGCCGCGCACCGGCGAAGCGCGCCGGGCATTACGGGGGCCGCAGGGCGAGGTTCTTTTCGTGAAGGGAGGGTCTTGTATGGACTTCGGCTTCGACGCCTCGCAGCGCATGTTCCAGGAAAATCTGCGGGAATTCCTGGAGGGCGAGATCGCTCCCCTGGTCGACGACCAGGAAAAAAGGGGCCCCATGAACCGGGAGGAAGCCCTGGACCTCCTCCGGCGGTTCCGCAAGGTGGGAGTAGGCTTCGACCCGGAGAGCCTGCGGGAACTGGGCTCCGATCCAGTGTGCGTGGGAATCCTGGCCGAGGAGATGTTCAGGGTATGGCCCAGCGCCGCCGGCCTGGTCGGCCTCACCTTCCCCGCCGCCCTGGTCCACCTGGGATCCGAGGAGATGCGTCGCAGGTGGCTCCCCAGGCTGGAGCGCAACGAGGTCATCGGCTGCTACGCCATCACCGAGCCCGAGGCGGGGTCGGACAACCGGGCCATGCGCACCACCGCCGTCCTGGACGGGGACTATTACGTGGTCAACGGGACCAAGACCTGGATAAGCAACGCCCCAGTGGCCGACATTTGCCTGCTAGTGGCCAACGACGAAAAGGGTAACCGGATCTTCCTCCTGGTGGAGAAGGAGGTCTCCCCCTTCGAGACCGGCGAGCTGCACAAACTGGGGTGGAGAGCCGCGCCCACCGGGGAGATATACTTCGACAACTGCCGGGTGCCGCGGGAGAACAACGTCCTGGAGATGATCCAGAGGACACTCTCCGATCCGGAGAGGCTCCGGGAACTGGGGGTGAAACTCGATCCTGCCCGCCTCCAGGCCTCGGGGTTCATGGGCGTGCTGGGGAGGATGAGCCCAGAGAACATCATCTTCGCCTTCCTGCGCAGCGGCATGGCCCTGGCCGCGGCGGGAATCTCCCAGGCCGCCCTGGACGCCTCCATCAAGTTCGCCCGCGAGAGAGTGCAGTTCGGAAAGCCCATCGGGAGGTTCCAACTCATCCAGGAGAAGCTCTACAACATGGCCGCCCTCACGGAAACCTCCCGACTGCTGGGATACCGGGCCCTGTGGGCGGTGACCCACGGGGACCCCCGGGCGCGCATGCTCTCCTCGCTGGCCAAGGGATACGCCTGCGAGGCGGCGGTCAAGGTCACCTACGACGCCATCCAGGTGCACGGCGGGGTGGGCCTCTCCGACGAGTATCCCCTGGAGAGATACTTCCGGGATGCCCGCATGCTCACCATACCGGACGGGACCACGGAGATCCAGAAACTCATCGTGGGGCGGGAGCTCCTGGGACCGGGGTTCTCGGCCTACACCTGATGGAAAGGGGTTCCCCGGATTTCACCCCTCACGCGGGGCCGGGCGGAACCGACTTGTCATCGCCGTGACCCGGGCGACTCACTCCCACTCGATGGTGGCCGGAGGCTTGGAGGAGATATCCAAGACCACCCGGTTCACGCCGCGCACCTCGTTGATGACCCTGTTGGATATTCTTTCCAGGACGTCGTAGGGTAGCCGGGCCCAGTCCGCGGTCATGGCGTCTTCGCTGGTCACCGCCCTCACCACGATGGGATAGGCGTAGGTGCGCTCGTCCCCCATGACCCCCACCGTCTTGATGTCGGGGAGGATGGCGAAGGACTGCCACAGCTTGCGGTAAAGGCCGGCGCGCTTCACCTCCTCCACCACGATGGCATCCGCTTCCCGGAGGATCTCCAGCTTCTCCGCGGTGACCTCGCCGATGATGCGGATGGCCAGCCCCGGCCCGGGGAAGGGCTGCCTCCACACTATCTCCTCCGGCAGCCCCAGCTCCTCCCCCACGGCGCGTACCTCGTCCTTGAACAGGTTGCGCAGGGGCTCCACCAGGGTGAAATCCATGTGTTCGGGCAGCCCGCCCACGTTGTGGTGGGACTTGATGCGCGCCGCGTCCCGGGTCCCGCTCTCGATGATGTCCGGGTAGAGCGTCCCCTGCACCAGGTAGTGGGTGTCCTTGAGGTCCCGGGCCACCTCCTCGAAAACGCGGATGAACTCCTCCCCGATGGCCTTGCGCTTCACCTCGGGGTCGGTAACCCCTTTGAGCCGGGCCAGGAAGCGTTCCTGGGCCTTCACGTGGATTAGGTTGATGTGGAAGTGGCGGCGGAAGGTGTCCTCCACCTGTTCCGCCTCCCCCTTGCGCAGCAGCCCATGGTCCACAAAGACGCAGGTGAGCTGATCCCCCACCGCCTTGTGCACCAGGACGGCGGCGGTAGCGGAATCCACGCCGCCCGACAGCCCGCAGATGATCTTGTTGTCGCCCACCACTTCTCGGATCTCTTCCACTGCCTGCTCGATGATGGAGACCATGGTCCAGGAAGGAAGGAGATCCGCCGCGCTGTAGAGGAAATTCTTGAGAATCTCCATGCCCAGGGGGGTGTGAATGACCTCGGGATGGAACTGCACCCCGTACATCTTCCTCTGCACGTCCTCCATGGCGGCCACCGGCGAGGCGGCGGTGCGGGCGGTTACCCGGAAGCCGGGAGGCGCCTCCACCACGCTGTCCCCGTGGCTCATCCACACCGTCTGCTTGAGGGGTAGCTCATTGAAGAGGACGCTCCCCCCGATGACCTCCAGTTCCGTCTTGCCGTATTCCCGGATCCCGGTGGCTTCCACCCTCCCGCCCATCTCCCGGGCGAGAAGCTGGTGCCCGTAGCAGATGCCCAGGATGGGGAGGCCCAGGCGGAAGATCTCCGGATGGGGCCTGGGTGCTCCTTCCTGGTAGACGCTGGAGGGTCCCCCGGAGAAGATGAGCGCCTTGGCGCCCAGTCGGCGTATCTCCTCGGGAGGCGTGTCGTAGGGGACGATCTCGGAATAGACCTTGCACTCCCTCACCCGGCGCGCGATGAGCTGGGCGTACTGGGCGCCGAAATCCACCACCAGGACGCAGTCCTCAGGGCGAGCATGCAACGTCGTCTCCCTTCCTCAGAACGTGCCCCGACCGGGATGCCGTTCTCCCGCCCCGTCGGGACTGAAACATCCACCTCGCATGACCGGTAAAACAGGGCCGGCATCCCGGCCGGTAACTCCGCGGGAGGAGCCCCTCTACTTAATCATGCCCACGCCCTGCTCGTACTGGAGGGCCTTGCCCTCGGTGCGGATGGCGGGGGCCACCATGACCTCGGCGCGCTGGAAGTCCTTGATGCTCTCGTAACCGCAGGTGGCCATGGACATGCGCAGGGCGCCGAAGAGGTTCACCGTGCCGTCGTTCTCGTGGGCCGGTCCCACCAGTATCTCCTTCAGCGTCCAGCGCTGCTCCGTCTTGACCCGCGTGCCGCGCGGCAGCTCGGGGTGGAAGGTGGCCATGCCCCAGTGGTAACCGAGGCCCGGCGCCTCCTTGGCCGAGGCGATGGGGGAGCCGAGCATCACCGCGTCCGCCCCGCAGGCTATGGCCTTGGCGATGTCGCCCCCGGTGCGCATCCCTCCATCGGCGATGACGTTTACGTAATTCCCGGTCTCGGTGAGGTGCCTCACTCGGGCCGCGGCGGCGTCGGCCAGCGCCGTGGCCTGGGGCACCCCGATGCCCAGCACCCCCCTCGTGGTACAGGCGGCGCCGGGTCCCACTCCCACCAGCACCCCCACCGCCCCGGTGCGCATGAGGTGGAGGGCAGTAGAATAGGAGGCGCAACCTCCCACGATGGCCGGGATGGGAAGCTCGGCGATGAATTTCTTGAGGTTGAGGGGTTCGGTACGGGTGGAGACGTGTTCCGCGCTGATGACCGTCCCCTGGATGACCAGGATGTCCAGGCCGGCCTCCAGGGCTATCTTGTAATATTTTTCCACCCTCTGAGGGGTCAGCGACGCCGCCGCCACCACGCCCCCCTCCTTGATCTCCCGGATGCGGCGGTAGATCAGTTCCTCCTTGATCGGCTCCCGGTACAGCCTCTGCATCCCTGCCGTGGCTTCTTCCTTAGAGAAGGAGGCTATCTCTTCGAAGACCGGCCGGGGATCCTCGTACCTGGTCTGCAGACCCTCAAGGTTGAGCACCGCCAGCCCTCCCAGCTTGCCCACGGCGATGGCCATGGGAACGTCCACCACGGCGTCCATGGCCGCGGCCAGCAAGGGTAGCTTGAACTTGAACCCGGCCAGTTCCCAGCTTATGTCCACGTCGTCGGCATCCCTGGTCCGCCGCGACGGCACGATGGAAATTTCATCCAGGCCGTATCCCCTTCTTCCTGACTTTCCCATCCCTATCTCGATCTCCATGTCCACCTCCGTTCGGCCGGCCGTCCACCGGGTAGGTTTATACGAACCACTTCAATCCAAGGGTGTTTCCTCTTCTGACCAGGTCGGACCGATTCCGCGTTGCGCCGTCATCACGGCTGCTTTCCCTATATATTAGATATTCATTAATATACTCCTTCATCGGGGTGTCAAGGTTCGCATCCCCGCGCTTCCTCCTTCTAAAGCATTCTCATCCTTGCATTCGGTTAAGGCCGGGGTTTGGTCGGAGCGAGCGTCTCAGCGAGCGAGACCATTAACCCCGGCCTTTCCGGAAAGGACCCTGAAGGCTTTTCGGAAGAAGGGATCCATAGCCGGCCGATCACAAGCTTTGCCGCCCGCCAGGGGCCGGGGTTTGGTCGGAGCGAGCGTCTCAGCGAGCGAGACCATTAACCCCGGCC